>NZ_VANU01000002.1:0-300000 GCF_005771535.1 Arcobacter arenosus | reverse complement strand
AAGATATTTACAATTGTTTTGCTACAATCATTTTTATGAAAGAGATTGCAATTATTGGCTCAACAGCCTCAGGAAAAACAGCCTTATCAATAGATATAGCACAAAAGACAAATTCTATTATTTTGTCACTTGATTCATTATCAGTATACAAAGAGATAGATATTGCTTCTGCAAAACCAACAAAAGAAGAGCGTAAAGATATAGTTCACTTTGGGATAGATGTACTTTATCCAAATGAAAAGTTTGATGTTATACAGTTTTTTGATGAGTACAAAAAGGCTAAAGCATATGCAAAGGAAAATGGCAAAAATCTTATTATTGTTGGTGGTACAGGTTTTTATTTAAAAGCTTTGATTGAAGGTTTATCAACAGGTATTGAAAAAGAATACGACCTTGAGATGAGTTTTGAAGAAACCTATGATTTTTTATATGAATTAGATAAAACATATATGGAAAAAATTACAAGAAACGATACATATAGAGTAAGAAAAGCTTTCTCTATTTATAAACAAAGTAATATGGCCCCATCAAAATATTTTGAACTAAACAAAAAAGAACCTGTTGCAAAGGATTTAAAAATCTTCGAGATTTTATGGGATAGAGACAAACTTAGAGAAAGAATATCTTTGAGAACTTCCCAAATGATAAAAGATGGTATTATCGATGAAGTGATTTTTTTAGAAAGTAAATACCAAAGGGTGCCAAACTGTATGAGTTCAATAGGTATTGTTGAAACATTACAATATCTTGATGGTAAACTTGACAAAAAGCAACTTGAAGAAAAAATTGCATTAAATACTGCAAAATTAGCAAAAAGACAAAACACTTTCAACAAAGGGCAATTCAAAGAAAAAACTAGCAATATTATAGAAAACTTAAATTCAGATATTATTAAGTATTTTTCGATATAATCCCAGTCCATTAAAAGAGCTTATTAAAGGACGACAAGAGATTCGATCTTTTCTTAGGCATTAATTAAAGTAAGGAAAATCAAGTGAAAAAAGATATTCACCCAGATTACAAAACTTGTACAGTTTCTTGTGCTTGTGGGAATACATTTGAAACTAAATCAAATGTTGAGGCAATGAGAATTGATATTTGTTCTGCTTGTCACCCATTCTTTACTGGTGAGCAAAAAATTGTTGATGCTGCTGGTAGAGTTGAGAAGTTCAAAGCTAAATACGCTAAAAAATAATTATAAAATAGCGTGTTAACATTAGTTCCAACTCCAATAGGAAATTTAGAGGATATCTCTAAACGTTCTTTAAATGTCCTTATGGAAGCGGAACTGATTTTTTGTGAAGATACAAGAGTCACAAAAAAACTTCTAAATCTTCTTTCTGAACGAGAAAATTTAACTTTTAAATGTAGTGAATTTAAATCTTTTCACTCACACAATGAAAATCAAATACTAAAAACTTTAACTCCTGAAACATTTGAAAAAAATATTGTTTATGTTAGTGATGCCGGGATGCCTTGTGTTAGCGACCCAGGTGCTTCATTAGTTCAATATGCTATTGACAATAATATAGAATATGATGTACTTCCAGGGGCAAATGCAGTTTTAACAGCCTTTGCTATGAGTGGTTTTACTCATACAGAGTTTACTTTTTTTGGATTTTTAGCTCATAAAGGGAAAGAAAGAAAAGAGAAACTTACTTCTGTTATGCAAAGTTCAATTTTATCTATTTTATATGAATCACCCCATAGACTTTTAAAAACTCTTGAAGAGATTAAAAATATAGATGAAGAAAGAACAATTTTTTTAGCAAAAGAATTAACAAAACTTCATCAAAAAACTTTTAAAGATTGCGCAAAAAATCTATTTGAGAAATTTAAAGAAGAAAATATAAAAGGGGAATGGGTAATTGTTATTGAACCTACTGAATTCAAAGGTCAAACCCTAGATTTAGATGATATAAAATCCCTAGATATTGCTCCAAAAGCAAAAGCAAAACTACTTGCTAAAATGACAGGGAAAAATGTTAAAGAGATTTACAACGAGTTAATGCAAGAAGATTAAATCTTCTTACATATGATTTTCTAACTGCTCTAAACTATTTTGAATTTGTTCAATTCTATTAATACTTTGAGATAATCTATCAAATTTATCTTTTTTATTAGCAATAAAACTATTTGTTGTTCTAGTACTATCTTTTATATTATTAAATGATTCATTTATAACTTCTGTATTTTCTGAAATTGATTTTAAAGAACTACTTGCACTATCAATCATATAAGCTGTATCTTTAACAGCTCTTACAGTTACATCAACAGAATCATTACTTGATTTTAATCCATCTTGTGTTCTTTTTGCTAACTTTTTAACTTCATCAGCAACAACTTTAAATCCTTTTCCATATTCCCCAGCCCTACTAGCTTCAATTGCTGCATTTAGTGCTAAAAGGTTTGTTTGAATTGCAATATCAGAAATAGATGAAAGAACTTTTTTAATCTCATCTGCATTTGAAGTAAGATTTTCCATATTTGACACAAGTTTTGTATTTGTATCAACATTTGTCATAATATCTTTTGTAAATACTTCAAATTTATTATTCAATTCATCAATAATCTCATTTGCTTTTTGAGTGTTGTCATATACATCATTGATAATAGAAACCATATCTTGAATTAAAGGGAAAGCCTCTTTTAGTTTTTCAATAATTGCTCTTCTAACCTTTGCCATTAATTGAAGCTGATAGATTTCTCTTTTCTCATAATATGCAGAATATTGTGCATATTTTTGTACAAAACTATCTACAAAATCATCTTTGAAATCATTTTCGTTTTCAACTTTGTAGAAAAATAAAGCTGTCAAAGTTTGATTAATATTTACCCCTAATAACTCTCCAAAAGTTGAGAATCCAGCAACAGGGAAGTTATTAAATGTTTGTAATGCACCTAGTCTTTGTTGATTTAAAAGTCTTCTTAAAATACAGTCATTGAACATTGCTCCAAGGGGTTCAAATCTTTTTTGTGATGAAAATCTTCTATAATCCTCTTCTGTTTGAGAAACAAAATCTTTATTTCTAACAAGAAATAAAACATCCCCAAAGGCAATATCACAGAAAAATGAGATAGATTTGTTTTCCACATCCACATTTGCAACTGACCGAATATAAATATCTCCACCAACTTTAATGGCAAAAGTATAATCCCCTAACACAGTTGGAAGCTCTTCAAGAGTACAACTTAATTGATAACTTAACATATCTAAGAAGTTAACTATCTCATTTGTTGATTCATTTAAAACACTATAAACAGTTCTTTTTAAAACATCGGCATCGGCAACTAAATAAGAAGCATTTGTTTCCTCAACACTTTGTGATTTTAAAACTCCATATCTATAACCCTGTTTTAATTTTACTAAACAAACAACCGCTTTATGTCTTACTGCTTGTGAGTTATCAAAAATATACGTTTCTTTAAAATCTAGTTTACCTCCAGCACTTCCACCAATAATAAGACATGGAAGTTTTCCACTTTTATAAACTGCTTCTGTAAAAAAACTCTCAGAACTTGAAAGTCCATCAATCAAAGTAAGTGCAAAAGTGTTTTCATGGTGTATTTTTGTATTTATATTTTGTCTTTTTAACTCTTGTGTAATTCTATCAACTCTTTGTGAGTGATCCATACTAGAAGAACTCATATCTTCACTAAATAATGGAATAGATAAAACTTCTACTGATTCAATCATAGATGATGAAAAAGATTGTAATACAATATTTTCCCAAGTTGAACTTGCATCGTTGTATAGCATTCCCCTTTTCTCTTCTATATTAAAAGTACATAGTTCCCCTGCTGTTGTAATTAAAATAACTTTTGTTTCACTAGGAAATAAAGATTTTATTTTTTGAGAAACACTATTAAAATTTATGTGTGGAGAGATGTATCCTAAAACAAAAGCTGGCGCTTCTTCCCCGAAATAAAGCCCCTTTGCCAATGTTCTATCAAGTTGAGACTCGCTAGTATTTACTGTTTTTATATATTCCAAATTGTTATTCATAATTGCCTCTTACTATATAATTTCCAAAAGTATAACAAAAAACTATAGCATAAGTGTATCTTTTTTTATAAAAAAAAACATTATTTATCTTCAAAAGTAGTTTATCAACAATTTTTAGATAAAATCTTGCCATGATTATATATGGGAAACAAGTAGTACTTTATGTACTCGAAAGACATCCAAACCTTATTGAAGAGGTTATGTTCTCAAAAGAGATTGAACCAAAACTTTTTAAAAAGTTTACAAATCTAAACAAAAAAATCATAAAACTTGATAACAAGAAAGCACAGAGTTTGGCAAAAGGTGGAAATCACCAAGGATTTTTTCTAAAACTTAGCCAATATGAAACAGTGTCTTTAAAAGATTTGAAAGACTCAAGTTTTATTGTTGTATTAGATGGATTAACTGATGTAGGGAATATTGGAGCTATTTGCCGAACAGCATACTCTTTAGGAGTTGATGCGATTATTGCAAGTAATGTAAAACAACTAAACTATGAAGGAATAGCAAGAACTAGTAGTGGGGCTTTATTTGACATCCCTTTTTGTCATGTACCAAATATTCTTGATGTAGCAAATGAATTAAAACAACAAAACTTTAAACTATTTGGTGCTGCTATGAATGGAATAGATTTAAAAAAATTTGATAATACAAGTGAAAAAACAGCTTTACTTTTAGGAAGTGAAGGTGCTGGATTATCAAATAAAGTTATTAAAAAACTTGATGAAACAGTTTCAATTAAAATGTTTAATGATTTTGATTCTTTAAATGTTTCAGTTGCAGGTGGAATTTTAATTTATAATTTAAAAAGATAAGAGAGAAACTATTTTGAAAAAATTATCATTTATTTTTATTTTTTGTTCAGTATTATTAAATGGAGCAACTTTCAATGAAAAAGTTGCAAATATTATTGGATATGATACTTTCAATGAAAATCTAAGTTTGATAAATTATATTTTTCAAGATAAATCTGCTTATTATCAAAACCAATCTTTAAACTATCCAGCAGTTATGCAAAGATTAAAAGATAATGGTTTGTTAAATGTCTCTTTAAATGCACCAGAAAATATCACAATTAGTTTTGAGATATCAAATGCACCAATAAAATCAATGAAAATCATTTCTGATTCATTAAAAAGATTAGGTTATTACCACTATTTTACGAAAAGTTTAGTTTATAATGAAGATAGAACCTCTACTTGGATTATAAATCTAAAAACTGAAGCCGCCATTGACCCTCTAATGCTATCAATAGAATTAGCACAAAGTAATTGCAAATTTATTGATATCAAAAAAGAGGGGTATACTAAATGGTCGTATGTAATTGATACGTCCAATTCAACTTTAGCAAAATCTCAAAGTATTATATTAGGGGAGAAAGTTGATTTAAGAAAACCATTGAAGCCTTATTTCATAGATTTTGAAGGAGCAAGTGACTTAATTGTTTTATCAAAACCAGGTAATCAATGGTTTCCAGATATAGTGTTTTACGATAAAGATTTAAATATTTTAGAAATAGTTAAAGATAATAAAAAATCAAGGTCTTTAAAACTAGCTATTCCTGAAAATACTAAATATGTAAAAATTGATGATATATATACGCTTGAAAATATAAAGCGTGGATTAAGTGTAATGATTAAATAAGGAGTGAAATTAATGTTTCCAGAAATTGAATTTGAGCGAATGAAAAGACTTCCAAACTATGTGTTTGCAGAAGTTAATAATATAAAAATGGAAGCAAGAAGAGCCGGTGAAGATATCATTGACTTTTCAATGGGGAACCCAGATGGTCCAGCACCACAACATATCACAGATAAACTAAAAGAGACTGCTGATAAACCAAAAAATCATGGGTATAGTGCAAGTGCGGGGATTTATAAATTAAGACTTGCTATTTGTAATTGGTATAAAAGAAAATATGGAGTTGAAGGATTAGATCCAAATAAACACGCAGTTGCAACAATGGGGAGTAAAGAGGGATATGTACACCTTGTTCAAGCAATTGTAAATGTTGGAGATGTGGCTGTTGTTCCAGACCCAACTTATCCAATCCACTCATATGCATTTATGCTAGCAGGTGCTGGAATTCATAACTTTGAATTACCATTTGGGGATGATTTTAGAGTTGATGAAGATTTATTCTTCGAAAGATTAAATAAAACATTAAAAGAATCAATTCCAAAAGTAAAATATGTTTTAGTTAACTTCCCACACAATCCAAGTTGTGCAACAGTTACTGAAGGTTTTTACCAAAGATTAGTTGATTTAGCAAAACAAGAAAGATTTTACGTTATCTCTGATATTGCTTATGCAGATATCACTTTTGATGGATATAAAACACCATCTATTTTCCAAGCTGAGGGTGCACTTGATGTAGCTGTTGAATCATTTACTTTATCTAAGTCATACAATATGGCAGGATGGAGAGTTGGTTTTATGGTTGGAAATGAAAAACTAATTGGTGCATTAAAAAGAATCAAATCATGGCTTGATTATGGTATGTTTACACCAATTCAAGTTGCAGCTACTGTTGCACTTGATGGACCACAAGAATGTGTTGAAGAACATATTGAAAAATATAGAAAAAGAAGAGATATTATGCTTGAAGCATTTGCTGATGCAGGTTGGGAAATGAATTGTCCTAATGCTTCTATGTTTATTTGGGCAAAAATCCCAGAAAAAGCACAACATCTTGGAAGTATGGAGTTTTCTAAGCAACTTCTAACTGAAGCAAAAGTTGCAGTAAGTCCAGGTATTGGATTTGGTCATTATGGTGACCAGTATGTAAGAATTGCCCTAATTGAAAATGAAAAAAGAATTAGACAAGCAGCGAAAAACATAAAAAGATATTTAAGTAGTTTATAGGATAAATATATGAAAGTAGGAATTATTGGAGTTGGTACTGTTGGAGCATCTGTTGCTAATATTTTAAGAGACAATAAAGATATTATTACAGAAAGATCAGGGTGTGAGATAGAACCAGCAATTGGTGTAGTAAGTAACCTAAACAAAAAAAGAGATGTAACAATTGAGTTAACTGATGATATTGATGCAGTTTTAAATGACGATTCAATTGATATTATTGTTGAACTTATGGGTGGAATTGAAAAACCATACGAAATTGTTAAAAAAGCTTTAGTAAAAGGTAAAGCAGTTGTTACTGCTAATAAAGCTTTATTGGCTTATCATAGATATGAACTTCAAGATTTAGCAGGGGACACTCCTTTTGAATATGAAGCAGCAGTAGCAGGTGGTATTCCAATTATTAATGCACTAAGAGATGGATTAACTGCTAACCATATCCAATCAATTAGAGGTATCATGAATGGTACTTGTAATTATATGCTTACAAAAATGATTAATGAAGGTGTTGATTATGACACAATTCTAAGTGAATCACAAGAGTTAGGTTATGCAGAAGCTGATCCAACATTTGATGTTGGTGGATTTGATGCTGCTCATAAGTTACTAATTCTTGGTTCTATTGCCTATGATATTGACGCAAAACCTGAAGATATTTTAATCGAAGGTATTCAAGATATCGCTCCTGAGGATATTGATTTTGCAAATGAGTTCAACTACACAATCAAGCTTTTAACAATTGCTAAAAAGATTGACAAAAAAGTTGAACTTAGAGTTCATCCTGCTTTTATATCAAAAGATGAAATGATTGCAAAAGTTGATGGAGTTATGAATGGAGTTTCTGTAATTGGTGATAAAGTTGGAGAAACTATGTATTATGGAGCTGGGGCTGGTGGTGATGCTACAGCTTCTGCTGTTATTGCAAATATCGTTGATATTGCAAGACGTGGTAAAGGTTCTCCAATGTTAGGATTTGAACTTGATAACTCTGAAGATTTAACTTTAATGTCAAAAGATGAGATTCAAACTAAATATTATCTAAGATTTAGAGTTGAAGATAAAGCTGGCGTTTTAGCTAAAATTGCAACTATCTTAGGTGAGCAAAATATCTCTATTGAAAAGATGATTCAAAAGCCACTTAATAAAACTTGCGCAAACCTTTTATTAGCAACTCATACATCACTAGAAAAAGATGTAGTTGATGCTTTAAAAAAGATAGAACAAGCTGGTGCTGTTACAGCAAAACCAGTTATGATTAGAATAGAAGACTAACAAAACATAAGACTCAAGTAGCTCTTGGGTCTTAATTCTTCCTTGAAATACCAAATTTATATAATTTAGAAAAAATATTTAAATATTAAAAAAATGTTTTGATAATCTTTTGATTATGATGTTTGAATAATTTTTGAGTAAGTAAGAGTGCTGTTAGCACTCTTCTCCAGGTACCCAAACACACCATAGAAAGAGGTGCCTTGCTATGTTCCCATCCTGGGGCGTTGTCTCTTAAAACGATTGTAAGGGGCTAAAGAAGAGCATCAAAAGTACCTGTGTACTCTTTGTGCTCTGCTTTTAAAGGAATGAATTATACTAAATCTTTCCTTAAAATAGTTTAAAATGATTTATTGACATTATTTTTTAAAAGAGTATAATCCTCCCTTAATTTCAAAAAAGAAGTAAATAAATTGTCTAAAAATTTTAATCTAATCGGTTTCCTTTCATTGGTTTTTGCAATGTTTATTTGGGCTAGTTCCTTTATCGCTTTAAAATCTGCTATGCAAGATTTAGGTGAGTACACAGTTATTTTTATAAGAATGGTTACAGCCTCATTATGTTTTTTATATTTTATAAAAGATTTTTTAAAATACGATTTTACAAAAAGTGATATAAAATATATTTTTCTTTTAGCTTTATTTGAACCTTGTTTTTATTTTATCTTTGAGGCAAAAGCTTTAATATATACCTCAGCATCACAAGCTGGAATGATTACATCACTTATGCCAATTATTACAGCTATGGCTGCAGGTTTTTTCCTAAAAGAGATTATCACAAGAAAACTAATTTTTGGTTCTTTAATTGCAATGTTTGGAGCTGTTTGGTTAAGTGTTCAAGCTACTACATCATACAGTGCTCCAAATCCTATGTTAGGTAATTTTCTAGAATTTTGTGCCATGATTTGTGCAGCAGGGTATACAATTGTAGCTAGATATTTAAGTAATAAATACTCAGCTTTATTTATAACAGCAATTCAAGTTTTTATTGGTGCAGTTTTCTTTTTCCCTTTCTTTATTTATGAGATTAGTACTTCAAGTATGCAATTTACTATTGAAGCCTTATCTTGGTCAGTTTATTTAGGGATAGTTGTTACCTTAGGTGGTTATGGTTTGTATAACTTTGCATTAACCAAAATAGAAGCATCAAAGGCTGCTGTTTTTGTATATTTAATCCCAATATTTACAGTTTTTTTAGCTTATATGTTTTTAGGGGAAAAACTTTCCTCAAAAGAGTTAATAGCTAGTGCATTGATTTTAATAGGGGTATTTATCTCTCAATTAAAAGTTAAAAGATTTAGAAAAGTAAAAGCTTGATTTACCTTAGTTTATTTTTTGTAGCCCTAATCTCAGCAACACTATTTCCCATGGGAAGTGAAGCCTTACTAATATATGATATAACCCAAGGTCATAATATTTATCTTTTACTATTATTTGCAAGTTTAGGGAATATTCTTGGCTCATTAATCAATTATATTTTAGGATTAAAAGGGGAAGAGTATTTAGAAAAAAAAGGCTACTTAAAAAAAGAAAAAATTGAAAAGTATAATAAATATTTTAAAAAATATGGAGCAGTTACCCTCTTATTTTCATGGTTACCCATAGTTGGAGACCCTATAACTTTTGTGGCTGGAGTTTTAAAATATAATTGGAAGTATTTTTTAGTCTTAGTTTCAATTGCAAAGTTTTCTAGATATCTATTTTTAGCCCTTGCAGTAAATTATAATTTGTAAGAGCAATTGCTCTTACAAAAACATTAAAACTCTTGAACGTTAGCTTCTGCTTCTCTTTCACTCATTGCAATATCAGCAATAAATTTTTGCTCTTTTACTTCTGGAAGCATTAAACCTTTTTTCTTATGTTCTCTAATTTTGTAAATACCTTCTTCATTTCTTGAAGCATAATACTCATTGAACTCTGTTGTATATGGCATATCCCATACGATAGCACCTTCTGTTGGACATGCTTCTGCACATCTTGGAGCATCTGCGTGATCTACACATTCAACACATGACTCTGGTTTTACATAAAAATAATCATCATAAGGATTCTTTTCATGTCCTTCTTCTAATATTGCTGCTACTGGACACTCAGGAGCACAAGCCTCACATGCAATACATTCTTCAGTAATTCTAACTGCCATTTTCTATCCTTCGCTATAAAATTCTAAAAAGATAGATGCAATTTTTATTCCTTTAGATGATTGTACCAAGCTGCAAGATTACTTTTTTTAAATGATTTATTTGTGTAAAACTCTTTTGCCACATCGTTATCTTCATCACAAACAAGTTGAAGTCTTTTCATGTGATGTTTTTTTGCATACTCTTTTAAATAGTTAAAAAGATGTGTTCCCACCCCTAAATCTCTAAAATCATCTTTTACAATAAAATCTTCAATCAAGCCAGTTTTAGAGCCTGTTGCAGTTGAAATAATAGTTTGAATGGTAACCATTGCAATAACTTCATTTTCAAATCTTGCTACTACAATTCTTGAATTGTTATTTGAGATTAAAAGTTTTAATCCCTCTTCATGTTTAGACTTATCAAAGGTAAAATCTTTTTCTATTGTAAAAAGCTCTTTTAATAAAGGGATGAGATAAGGGATATCTTCAATATCCCCCTTTGATATATCTAGATTATTTTTTAATATCACTGTATTGTACTTCTTTTGAAGGTTCTTTATCAGAAGCTTTTTTATACTCTAAATTTACTTCCTCTTCACCTTGTATATACTCTTTTGTAATAACACATGATGCAAGATTTTCCTCTGATGGTATTGTATATTGTAAAGGTAACATATATTTTTCAATAATACCTCTAAGACCTCTAGCTCCGACATCTTTTTCAATTGCTATTTGTGCAATATCTTCTAAAGCCTCATCAGTAAACTTTAAATCAACACCATCAAGCTCAAACAAAATCTCGTACTGTTTTGTAATAGCATTTTTAGGCTCTTTTAAAATTCTAATCATATCTTCATGGGTAAGTTTATCAAGTTCAGCAATAACTGGGATTCTTCCCATAAATTCTGGAATAAGTCCAAAGTTAATAAGCTCTTTTGGCTCAATCTCTTTTTTCTCTTCCTCTTTTTCTTTTCCATTAACAAATCCCATTACGGAAGATTTTTCTTTTGTCTTATCTTTTCTTAATCCAACAAAGGCCCCACCACAAATAAATAATACATGAGTTGTATCAAAAAGAACAGTTTCAGCAGTTGAATTTTTTCTACTACCTTTTACAGGAACATAAACCTCAGCCCCTTCAAGTATTTTAAGAAGTCCTTGCTGAACACCCTCACCTGAAACATCTCTACCACTTGTGGCACTTTCACTTTTATTGGCAATTTTATCAATCTCATCGATATAAACAATACCTCTTTTTGCTTTTTCAAGGTCAAAATCAGCTGCGGCAAGAAGTCTTGATAAAATAGATTCTACATCTTCACCCACATAACCAGCTTCTGTTAAGGCTGTAGCATCAGCAACTGCAAAAGGAACATCCATAATTCTTGCAAGTGATTTAGCAAGTAGTGTTTTACCAGAACCAGTTGGTCCAACTAACATAATATTTGATTTTTCAATCTCTACATTTTTGATTATAGGTTTATCAATTCTTTTGTAGTGGTTATAGAGTGCAACTGCAAGAACTTTTTTTGCTTCATTTTGTCCAATTACATAATCATCTAAATGCTCTTTGATTTTCATTGGAACACTAAGCCCCTTTTGAAACTCTTTTTTTGCACTTTGCATCATCTCTTTATCTAAAACAGTTGAGCACATTGTGATACACTCATCACAAATATGAGAGGTTTCACTACTAAATATTTTTTTTACTTCTTTAATCTGCTTTCCACAGAAGTCACAGGAATTTGTAGTATTAGGCATAATTTTCTATAAATTCATTAACGCTCAATTTTAGATTTTCTAAATTATGAGTTTTAATAAATTTATCCTCTTTTTTTGTCAATTCTTCTTTATTTAAAAGTGTAATTCCACCCTTTAGTCCAATTGTTATTTCATTTGCTACCATTCTAAAAGTATCCCTTGAGAAATCAACTCCCATAAAAAGATACTCTTTATCTGCTCTAAACTCTTTTAGTTGGGGAGGTAAAGCGTAACCACCCATAGCTTCAGTTAGCCAATCAACAAAATCTGCATCAGAAACAATAAAGTTCATTTGAGGTTTTGTTGACCCCATAGGTTTAAATAGAATTGGCAAATCTAAAGTTAAACCCTCTTTTTCAATTTGTGCATACTCTTTTTTTTCTAAATCATATTTATATATAATAAATCTATCATAATCAGCTGTGATTCTTGAAATACCCGTTATTAAAAAATGCTCAACATCATCATAAACTTTTTGTAAAGAATCATCCATATTTGTATCAACAACATATTTAGGTTTGATTTGTGAGAGCCATTTATAAGTAGGAGGTAAATCATATTCTTTTGAAGAGAAGATATGATTTGTCATTTGAACAATAAACTCTCTTCCTTTTCTTTGTTCTAAACTCATAGCAGCTCGGCTATATTCATACATTAATCTTGGACTCATCGCCCTTCCATTATTTAAAGCTAAAATCATAGAATCACTATCATATGGTATCTGACTACCATCTTTTGCAACTGTATTTTCAAAGACACCCATTCCTAAAAAAGGAACTAATGAACCATCTTTTAATTTTTCTACTATATTTTCCATTTAATATCCTATAGTAATATTTATCTACTTACATGCAAAAACTGTTCCAGTAGTACTAAACAAAAAGTTATTTATTTCTATGTTATAATCTGTCTTAATTTAAAAGGAGTGTTTATGTTAAGATTATTTTTAGTTTCATTGACTTTATTTTTTATAACTTCAAACTTATTTGCAGATAAATTAAGTATTGAATTAGAAGATTTATCAAAAGTTATTTCCTCTTCAAAAGTGATTGATGCAAGGAGTAGTGATTTATTTTTAAAGGGTCATTTAAAAGATTCTGTAAATTTACCAGCAACTATTACATATGAAAATAAATCAAAAAATGGGAAAATAACAACTCCAACAAAAATGCAAGAGATTATCCAAAATTTAGGTATTAATGTCAATGATTCTATTTTGATTTATGATGATGGGACTTTTTTTGATGCTTCAAGGGTATTTTGGTCATTAGAAGTTTATGGT
Source organism: Arcobacter arenosus (assembly GCF_005771535.1). Taxonomy (NCBI): domain Bacteria; kingdom Pseudomonadati; phylum Campylobacterota; class Epsilonproteobacteria; order Campylobacterales; family Arcobacteraceae; genus Arcobacter; species Arcobacter arenosus. The sequence goes on along the minus strand of NZ_VANU01000002.1, from coordinate 286,699 downwards.
TTTGAAAACGTGAAACTTATAAATGCAGGATTTAATGAATTGAAGAAAAATAGTTTTGAAATATCTAAAAACCCAACAAAAGTAAAAAAAAGTGATTATATTGTTTCTATAAACAACAAAAGATTAGCCACTAAATTTTCAACACAAATTGCCACAAAAAATGATTCTCAAATTATAATTGATGCAAGACCCGAAGAATCATATGTAGGGAAAAAGTCTGTTGCAAAAAGATTTGGACATATCCCAAAAGCTATAAATATTCCTGCAGGACACAATATAAATGATAAGGGTGAAAATCTAAAATTAAAAACTCTAGATGAGTTAAAAGAGGTTTATAAAAGCTTAGATAAAAACAAAAAAATAGTGATATATTGTAAAATTGGACGAATCGCTTCAACAAACTATTTTGCCCTAAGAGAATTAGGTTTTGATGTAGCAAATTACGATGCTTCTTGGAAAGAGTGGGGAAATGATTTTAGTCTTCCTGTGGTAAATTTATCAGAAAATTAAAAATAATGTGGAATAAGTTTAGTATAAAAATTCAATTAATAATCATCATCTCTTTAGTTGTTGTTGCCGTTGAAGTTGCAACAATGTTTTTTGTATTAAAAATTCAAAAAGAAGAGAATAATAAAAATGCAATAATTGAAGCAAAAGCGATTACAAAATCTTTAAATAATGACTTTGTAAAATATATTTTAAACCCTAGTGCAGATTTGCTTTCTGATATTAGTTTTAGACTAAAAGCTTTTCAAAATATAAAATCTATGTTGGTATTTGATGAAGCAAACAATGCAATTTATAAATATGGAACTATTGACAAAGAGAGTACAAAAAAATATTTAAAAGATTCAAATACTTTTTTTACCCAAGATTCATTATATATAAAAAACAATTTAGTAGTTGATAATTACAATTTTGGATATACCATTTTAGATGTTGATTTAACAAGCTTTAAAATGAGACAAGAACAAATAACAAATACTATTCTGGTAATATTTCCCTTTGCCCTAATTTTTGGAAGTTTCTTAGCTATATTTTTTAGTAAATCCTATACCAAACCATTTTTAAATCTTTTAGAAGCTATGAAAAAAAGTGACCCAACTAAAGATAATATTAAATATATAAAAACAAATGCTAGCAATGAAATAAAAGATATATTTCAAGGTTTTAATACTCAAATGGAACAAATCTCATGTGCTTCTAAAAAACTACAATTTCAAGCAAATCACGACCAATTAACAGGTATTTATAATAGGTTTTATATGGATAAAACCATAGAAGAAACTTTAAAAGATGCTAATAATACAAAAGGAAATAATGCTTTTTTGATTGATTTAGACCAATTTAAATTGATAAATGATTCTGTTGGTAATGAAGCAGGTGATAATTTACTTAAAATGCTTGTAAATCATTATAAACAAATACTTCCTAAAGATGCACTTTTTGGAAGAATCGATGGAGATAGTTTTTCAGTTTTATTAAAAAATAGTTCCAAAGAGTTTGGGAAACAGTTTTTACAAAAAAGTCTTGAAGCATTAAGCGATTTTAGATTTTCCCATAATAATGAAACCCATAGTGTTAGTGCAAGTATTGCCTTAGTTCATTTTAAAGCCTTTGAATTTACATTAAATGAATTATTAAAAGCAGTAACAGTTTCCCTTTACACAGCTAAACAAAAAGGGAGAAATAAATCCCATATCTATGATAAAAGTGACGAAAAAACAAAACAAGTTTCAATAGAGATTGATACGGCAAAAAGGATAAAAGAGGCTTTAGGTAATGGTCCAGCAAGATTTGAACTTTTTGCACAAGATATTGTTCCCTTACAATATGAAAGTGATAAAATAGGCTATGAGATACTTATTCGTATGTGGGATAAAGATAATAATTTCATATCTCCTGATAAGTTTTTAGGTGCTGCTGAAAGATACCAACTTATGAGTGCCATTGATTCATATGTGCTTTGGACATACCTTGAAACAGTTACTAAAAATAAAAAACATATTAATAAACTTCATAGTGCGCACATAAACTTAGCAGGTTCAAGTTTAAATAATCCAGACTTCCAAGCAAAGGTAAAAGAGGCAATTGAATATTTTGACTTTCCATGGGAGAAATTAGAATTAGAGATTACAGAGAGTTCTGCTATTGGAAGTTTTAATATGGCAAATGAATTTATTTCATATTTAAAATCAAAAAAAATAGGACTAGCTTTAGATGACTTTGGTACAGGTATGGCTTCCTTTGAATATCTAAAAAGTATGCCTTTTGATGTTGTTAAAATTGATGGAAGTTTTGTAAAAGATATGCATAATGACCCAACTGATAAAGCTGTCATAAAATATATTCAAGAAATAGCAAGTTTAAAAAATCAAGAAACAGTTGCAGAATATGTTGAAACAAAAGAAGATGTTGAAGAGTTAAGAAAAATTGGTGTAACTTATGGACAAGGTTATTATCTTGGAAAACCAAGAGCTTTAAGCTCATGGTTAGAAGAGTAAAAATTAGAAAAAAACTAGTTTAGTACTTTTTCTAAAGTTTCACTTGATAGTTTTGCTTGTTTACTATCAACTTTTGTATCTATAACTTTAATAAAATCTTTTAATTGTTCTTTTGTAAGTCCAGTATTCATTGAGGCTTTAAAATGAAAATTTAATTGTCCTTGAGTACCTGTTAAAGAAGCTAGTGCAGATATTGTTACAAGTTCTCTAGTTTTATGATCAAGTACATCTCTAACAAAAATGTCACCGAATAAATGCCCTAATAGATATTCATCAATTACAGGAGAAAATACTTGGTAAGGGGCACCTGTATAATCCTCTTTTGATCCAGCAAGTTTTGCTCTAATTTTTTTACCATATTCAATTGAATCATACCCTTCAGGTTTTGGACTTGCCTTTTTACCTTCAATATCTTCTTTACCAGTTTTTTTTCTGTTTTCAACTACTTTCATAAATAGATTTTGGGCATTTAAACTTCTAGGAAAACCTACGTAAGCATACAAATGAGCAAATATCTCTTTTATTTCATTTATTGTTAACCCAGAGTCTAATCCTTCATTTAATGCATTTTCTAATCTATCAAGTTCACCAGTTGCAGTAAATGCTGATATTGTAATAATATTTTGTTGTTCATCTAACATCTTTATATCCTTATTTGCAAATAATGAGTTTGTAAAAAACAAGCTCAAAAATAGTGAAAAAGTAAGTATTTTTTTATACATATGTTACTCCTTATTAGTGACTATGGTATTGTTCATCAGTTACAGGTTCAAGCCATTCTACATTTTTTCCTGTTTCTTCAACGGCACCCGTAATTACTAAGTGAGTCATAGCGATATCTTTTGATGCTCCATGCCAGTGTTTTACACCAATTGGACACCATACTACATCACCCTCTTTTACAATCTCTTTTTTACCATCCCAAGTTTGTGTATAACCAACACCTTTTGTTACGATAATATGTTGTCCTGCTGGATGTGTATGCCAATTAGATCTAGCACCTGGTTCAAAAGTTACATATGCTCCTGAGTGAGTTTTTGCATTTCCCTTTGGATAAACCGGATCAATTCTAACCTCTCCACCAGAAAAGTATTTTTTAAAATCTGTTTTACTTACAACAATTGATTTCCTATCTTCAAGTTTTGTAATAACTTGAGTATTTTTAGTTTCACTTCCTTGTATTTGAGAAACCAAGATTGCAGTTAATACACTAATTAATCCAATTTTTTTCATAATAATCCTTTTTCATAATATTTTTAAATTAAAAAACACCTAATAAATATTAAAGCTTCTCAAAAAATTATAATATAGGCATTTCTTTTTTTGGTAGAACAATATTGCAAAATCATTGTCAAATACTACAAATAGAAAATTATTCTTATATTTGGAGTATTGTGCAATAATAAAGTAGTTTTTTTATATCGAGAAAGGAAAAACTACTGTATAATTTTTTTCATAAAAATTAAGAGGTTAAAGATGAAAGATTTTATTGAAAGAAGTAGAAAAGAACTTCTAAGTGTCCTAGAAAACAAGTATTCTTTAGATTTAGAAGGCAGTTTACAAACACAAATCCCTGCACTAGATTTTTATTTTGCTCAAGATGAAACACAGTTTAATACAACTGCATATGAACCCTCACTTTGTATTATCTTGCAAGGGAGCAAAGCGATTGATTTTGGGAAAGAGCCTTTGGGTTATGATACTCAAAAATATCTTTTATCAGCATCCAACCTTTTTGCTAAAGTAAAAATAGAAAATGCAACTAAAGAAACCCCCTATGTATCGTTAAGAATTAGATTTTCCCTTGAAGAGATTTATGAAGTATTAAAAAACCTTGATACAAGTAGATTTAATTTATCAAGAAAAACTGAAAAAGGTTTATTCTTTGATGATTTAAATGAAAGAATTTATGACCCTGTTGTAAGACTAGTTAAACTTCTTGAAAAATCAGATGAAGAGATTAATTTTCTTTCTCCCATGATTATAAAAGAGATTCTTTTTATTCTTATAAAAGATGAAAGTGGATACTTCTTAAATAAATTTGCGATGGAGGGAACAATATCTAATAAAATTGTAAAAGTGATTTCCAAAATAAAAGAGAATTTTAATGAAAAACTAAATGTTAAAGAGTTGGCAAGATTTATTGATATGAGTGAATCCTCTTTATATGATAATTTTAAAACAATTACATCGATGACTCCTATTCAATTTCAAAAAAAGATTAGACTTGAAGAAGCTAAATTAATGCTTTTAAATCAAAATATTGAAGCTTCACAAGTAGCCTTTGAGGTTGGATATGAAAGCCCTTCTCAATTTAGTAGAGAATATTCAAGAATGTTTGGGATGTCTCCTAAAGCTCATGCACAGTATTTAAGGGAACAATCAATAGCATAATTATAATCCCCAAATTTTTGAAATAAGTTCGTAAGAGTGAATTCTTTTATTTGGGTCATGAATCCATGAATTTATCATAATCTCATTGGCCCCTGTTCTTTCAATTAAAGACTCAAGTTTTTCTTTTATATATTCAGGTGTTCCCCAAATAGATTCTCTTAATTTTTTTAGAATTCCCTCTTTCTCCCAATCTTTCCATAAACTATCCATATTATTTGTTGGTTTTGCAACTAACCTATTTTCGCCTCTGTACATATACAAAAATTTCTGTAATTCAGTTGTTGCTAAATACTCAGCTTCCTCTTGTGTAGAAGCACAAATTGCATTTATACAAATGATTATATATGGCTCTTGTAATTGTTTTGATGCTTGAAAATTTTCTTTATATTCTTTAATTGCATCTTCCATTAAATCAGGTGCAAAATGTGAAGCAAAGGCAAAGGGTAAACCTTTTTGTGCCGCTAGTTTAGCACTAAAAGTACTAGAACCTAAAAGCCAGATAGGAATTTCAAGGCCATATCCAGGAACTGCTTTTATAGCTTTTGGACCACCTTCATTTGATAAATAGTATTGTAGATGATTTAACATAAGTGGAAAATCAGAGCCATCATTTTTATCTTTTCTTAAAGCCATTGCAGTTCTTTGGTCTGTCCCAGGAGCACGTCCAAGTCCTAAGTCAATTCTATTGGGATATAAAGATTCCAATGTTCCAAATTGTTCAGCAATAACTAAAGGTGCATGATTTGGTAACATGATCCCACCTGAACCAATTCTTATTTTTTTTGTATTTGCTCCTATATGACTTAATAAAACAGAAGTAGCTGCGCTTGCAATATTAATAAAATTGTGATGTTCTGCTATCCAATATCTTTCATATCCAAATTGTTCAACGGCTTGAGCAAGTTTTGTACTGTTTCTCATAGCATCGCTTATTGAAAAACCTTCTCCTATTGGGACTAAGTCTAAAACTGATAATGGGATATTTTTCATAGACATAATAATTTCCTCTATACTGGTTTTTAACTTTAAATCTTAACTATTCTTTCTTAAAGTATTCTTACTTTATTTTAGGTAAGTATTAAAGATATCTACTATACTAAAATAGTGAGATATTATGATTTTATAGAGTTGTGAACTTTTTGAAGAAGATTGAGTAATTGTTTATTTTCTTTTTCATCTAAATCTTCAACTAATGAATTGTTAACTTCTTTAGCACAAGATAAAACTTCTTCTGTTAGGTTTATCCCCTCTTCTGTTAATATGATTTTCTTTTTTCTTTTATCCTCAATTGAAGGTACCCTTTTTAAAAAACCTTTTGACTCCATTCTATTAATTAGTCTAGTAATACTTGCTTCATCTCCATAGGTATATTTTAGAAGTTCTTTCTGCGTTGAAACATTATTCTTATATAAATTAACAAGAATACTAAATTGTAAATGGGTTAAATTGTAAGGTTTTAGGCATGACTCCATCATCCTTTTTATTATCAATGTGATACTAGTAAAGTGATAACCAAATGATTCGTTTAATATAAATTCTTGTTTTTCCATAGGTGATTATATCATAGTTAAGATTAAATACTTGTCTTTAACAAGCTTTAAGTCTTTTCTTAATATACTTGTCAATAACAAGTAAATATAAAGGAACAATATGAATAAGAAAAATGTACTTATTACAGGTGGAGCAAGAGGTATCGGTGCTGCAGTTGCAAAAAAGTTTCAATCTAAAAACTATAGAGTTTTTATAAATTATGTAAACAGTACCGAAGTTGCTGAAGATTTAGCAAAAGAGATTAACTTTGAAGGAGGAGAAGCTCACACTATTCAAGCAGATGTGAGGGATGAATCTCAAATTAAAGCAATGTTTGAAAAAATAAAATCTGAGTTTGGTGGAGTTGATATTTTAGTATCAAATGCAAATATGAATTTCACTCCAAAACCATTTGTACTGAAAACTTGGGATGAGTTTTCACAAAAATTAAATGATGAAATGAGAGCAGCTTATTTATGTGCACAATATGCGGTTAACACTTCAATGATTGAAAAAAAATTTGGTAGATTAGTATTTATTTCAAGTACTCTTTCAGAAAGTCCACTTCCTAGTTTTATTGCCCATGGTAGTGCTAAAGGTGCAGTAGATTCATTTAACAAATATCTTGCACAAGAATTAGGAACAAATGGAATCACATCAAATGTTGTAGCTCCCGGATTAGTATTAACTGATGCAACAGCGCAGGCTCCTGATGAGTTTAAAGAGTTTATTAAATCAATTACACCATCTGGTAATATCTCTTTACCAAAAGATGTGGCAAATGCAGTTTATTTATTATGCCAAGACGAAAGTTCACAACTTACAGGAACATATTTACCTGTTTGTGGTGGAGCATATTTAGCCTAAATTTAATGTCATTCTTTATAAATTTAGAGAATCTGACAAGTTTATTGGAATATCTTTCTATTCATAAATATAATTCTTCTTTATAATCAAAACATAGATTATAAAAGGAATTATAAATGAATAAAAAAACTAAAATAGGCTTCTTTGCTGCAACATTTTCATTTTTAATGGTATTTGCAGCTTCTGCTACACCTATTCCTTTATATGATATTTATAGACAAGATGAAGGATTGACTTATAATGATTTAGCTTTAACTGCAGTTGTTTACTTCATAGGTGCAATTACAGCACTACTTATATTTGGTAGAATATCAAATTATTTAGGAAGAAAAATTGTTGCTTTTATAATTTTTGGCTTATCTGCAATTTCAATATCTTTATTGTTTGATATTAATAGTGCGACTCCATTAATTATCGCAAGATTACTTTTAGGACTTGCATGTGGTTTAGCATCAAGTTCACTTACCTCATATATTATTGATAATGGTTCATCTTTGCCCCAATGGTTACCTGCAGCAATTGTGAGTAATTCACCTATGGTTGGATTAACTATTGGAGCTTTATTTTCAGGTGCTTTTGTTCAATTTGCACCATATCCTAAAAGTTTATCATATATTGCTATATTAATAATTCTAGCAATTTGTACAATTTTAATTGCACTAAGCCCTGAGACAATTAAAAAAAAGCCTGGCTTAATAAAATCATTTAAACCAAGATTTTCTTTACCTCAAAAAAACAAAAAGCTTTTTTACATTGCAGCAGTTACCTTTGTATCGACATGGGCTATGGGAGCTTTTTATCAAGCTTTTGGGCCTTCAGTTGCTGTTGACCAGTTAAACACACATAGTACTTTAATGATTGGAATCATGTTTTCATCTTACCTTTTACCCAGTGCTATAGGAGGTCCAGTGACAGCAAAATTAACTCCTGCAAATGCACAAAGAATTGGAATGTTTTTTTTCACAATTGGAGTAATGGGCATTGTATTCTCATTGAAATATTCTAATATTTATGGCTTTTTATTAAGTAGTATGTTAGCAGGTGCCTCACAAGGGGCAGCATTAACAGGGAGTATTAGATCCCTTTTAAAAGATGTTACCATAGATCAAAGAGCAGGATTGTTATCTTTAATTTATGCTACATCATATGCTGGGGCTGCAATCCCTAGTTTTATAGCAGGGCAGTTATCCCACTATATGGATCTTTATCATGTATCATTGTTTTATGCAGTTTTAGCTGTTATTGCTTGCATTATAATTTTATTTTTTGCAAGAAATGAATCTACTGAAGATAATGAAGAGATTGAGTTTGTAGAGGTAAAATAAAATATTTAGAGAATTAGACAATCAATACGGATTATCTTTCTACTAATGATTTTGTATATGTTTTATAATATTAGTAGAACTTTTACAAAAGGAGTAAAAGAGATGAAAAGCTTAACAAAGAAATTAATTTCTATCATAAGTTTGGTGATTTTATCAATTTCACTAAATGCAAATGATTTAAAAAAGGATAAATTGATGAAAATTAGTGTTGAATCAAATGGGAATATTACAGTTTATGAGTTAAATAATTCACAAGCTTCAAAAGAGTTATTAGCTCAACTACCTTTAGATATAAAGGTTGAAAACTATAGCCATGATGAGAAAATCTTTTACCCACCAAATAAACTTTCAACTTCAAATACACCTCTAGCTAAAAATGCAGTAACAGGAACCCTTGCTTATTATGCACCTTGGGGTGATGTTGTTATGTTTTACAAAGACTTTGGAAGTGCAAGTGGACTATATGAATTAGGAAAAGTTGTTTCTGGAAAAGAGTATATAAACTCTATGTCAGGAACTATAGAAATTAAGTTAATAGATTAATAAGTAAGAAGGACAATATGAAATATTTAAATAAAGAAGAATTTGAAAAAGTAAATATGTTTGGAATAGGCGTTCCTAATATTGATTATGCAAAATATTTTATTGGAGATTCATTTCTAAACTTTTTAGTAAAACCAGGAGAAACTCCAATTTTTTTAGCAAATGTGACTTTTGAACCGGGATGTAGAAACAATTGGCATAAACACTTATCAAAAAGTGGTGGTGGTCAAATGTTAATTTGTACAGCAGGTGAAGGATGGTTAGTGTTAGAAGGACAAGAACCACAAGAACTAAAAGAGGGTTCAATTGGGATAATTCCTCCTAATACTAAGCATTGGCATGGAGCTAAAAAAGATAGTTGGTTTAGCCATATCTCTGTTGAAGTTCCAGGAGAGAAAACTTCAAATGAATGGTTAGAACCAGTAGAGGATGAGTATTACAATAGTTTAAAAGGCTAGTAATCATGGAAAAAACAAAAAAACAAGAACAATCGAGAAGAGAGTTTTTAAAGAACTCAGCAATTATATCGACTGGAGTAGCTCTTACTTCAAGCCCTATAAATATATTAGCAAAGGAAGAAAATAAAATGAATTACGTAGAAACAAAAGGTTATGCAGCATTTGATGAGTCTGGTGAAATTAAACCATATACTTTTAAAAGAAGACCAGTAGGTGATAATGATATTTTAATTGAGATAAAAGCAGCAAGTATTTGTCACTCTGATATTCACCAAGAAAAAGGTCACTGGGGGAAACAACAATATCCACAAGTTCCAGGGCATGAAATTGCTGGTATAGTAACAGCTATTGGAAAAGATGTTACTAAATTTAAAGTGGGAGACAGAGCAGGTGTTGGTTGTATGGTTGATGGATGTACAACTTGTGAAGAAGAACAATATGAAAGTAATACATTGTTTACTTATGGTTATCCTGATGACAGAGAACCTACTAGAATCACTCAAGGTGGTTACTCAAAAGAGATTGTTGTAAGAGATCACTTTGCAGTACATTTACCTGATGGTGTAAGTTTTGAAAAAGCTGCTCCACTTTTATGTGCAGGAATCACAACATATTCACCACTTATAAAAGCAGATATTAAAAAAGGTGACAAAGTTGGAGTTGCAGGAATTGGTGGACTAGGTCATATGGCTGTTAAAATTGCTGTATCAAAAGGTGCAGAGGTTTATGCCTTTACAACAAGTGCTGACAAAGTAGAAGATATCAAAGGTTTTGGAGCAAAAGAGGTTATTGTTGTTGATGATGAGTTAAAAAGTCTTCAAGAATATACTGGACAGTTAGACTATATGATTTCTACAATTCCTTACCAATTTAATGTTGCTGCATATGCAAATGTTGTAAAACCATATGGTTACTTTACTATGGTTGGTATGCCAGTAGGTTTTGAACTTACACTAAGTAATATTGGACTTGCATTTAATAGAGTTAACTTCAATGCATCATTAATTGGTGGGATGAAAGAGACTCAAGAAATGGTAGATTATTGTGTAGCTAATGATGTATTACCAGAGATTCAAATGATTAAAGCTAGTGAAATCACTCAAGCATGGAAAAATGTTGAAGATAAAAAAGCTAGATATAGATACGTTATAGATACAGCTACTATCTAGATTAAATAGAAACAATGTCAAAAATATTTATAACAGGTTCATCTGATGGAATTGGCTTAGAAACGGCAAGGCAGTTAGTAAGCCTTGGCCATGAAGTTGTTTTCCATGCAAAAGATAAACAAAGAGCTATGCAAATTAAGGCTTATTTTAAAATAGATGTAAAAATATTAATAGCCGATTTAAATAATTTAGATGAAACAAAAATCTTAGCAGATGAACTAAACCTTTTAGGAGGATTTGACACCATTATTCATAATGCTGGTGTTTTAAATGAGGATAAAAAAACAATATTTAAAGTGAATGTTTTGGCACCATTTGTTCTAACAGCTTTAATTTCTAAGCCAAAGCAGGTTTTATATATTGGTTCAAATATGCATCCTCAAGGAGATATTGATTTAGAGATGTTGAAAATTGACCAGGCAGTTGATTACTCAACATCAAAATTAATGATTTTGATGTTGGGTTTAGCTGCTTCAAGAGTATTAAAAGATACTCGTTTTAACATAGTTGACCCAGGTTGGGTTAAAACAAAAATGGCAAATTACAATGCACCTGATAGTTTAGAAGATGGCAGTAAGACCCAAGTTTGGTTAGCTTCAAATGAAGAATTAACATTTAATGGAAAATATTTTTATCATCTTCAAGAAACTAAATACTCTTCAAAGGCAGATGATATAAACCTGCAAGATAATCTAATAAAATTTTATGAAGAGATTTCAGGTGTTGATCTAATAAATTAGGATAATTATGCGATTTCTACTAATAGTTTTATGTACAGGAGTTATTATGGCGGGATGTTGTTCTCAAAAAAATTTAGATTCACAATATGAAAATTTAGAACATTATCAAAATGGAAAATTCAAAAATACACAAATAGAATATAAGTCAGATTTCTCCTCTTTCTTATCAAATGTATGGAAGTTTATTACTAACGATTCAAAAAATAAAATACCTAAAGAAAATACTATTCCAGTAAATAAACTTACAAAAGAAAATATTTTAAATATGCCTAATAATTCTATGATTAGAATTATTCATTCTACACTATTATTTAAACTTGATAATAAATATATTTTAACAGACCCTGTGTTTTCAGAAAAAATTACACCTTTTCCATTTGTAGCTCCAAAAAGATTTCATGAATTACCAATTACCATTGAAGAGTTACCATTTATAGATATTATAATTATTTCCCATAATCATTATGACCATTTAGATGAGCCAAGTATAAAAAAACTAAAAGATAAAGTAGGTAACTTCTACACAACCCTTGGAATAAAAAAACAATTAATAGATTTTGGGGTAGATACAATGAAAATTTGTGAACTTGACTGGTGGCAATCTTGTACTAATAAAACTATAAAAATTACAGCTACTCCAGCCCAACATTTTTCAGGTCGTGGTTTATTTGATAGAAACGATACTTTATGGGCATCTTGGGTAATTAAATCAAAAGATACAAATATATTTTTTAGTGCTGATACAGGTTATTTTGAAGGATTTAAGAAAATTGCTGAAAAATACGGACCTTTTGATATGGCATTTTTAGAAGCAGGAGCTTATAATGAAAGCTGGAAAGAGATTCATATGATGCCAAAAGAAACAATTCAAGCTTTCAAAGATTTAAATGCAAATATTTTATTCCCCATTCACAACAGTAGTTTTAAACTATCAATGCATCCTTGGAATGAGCCTTTAGAGATAATAAATAAGTTAGCAAAGAAAGATGATATAAAAGTTAGTCATCCCAAAATGGGTGAAATAATCCCACTTTTAGAATATAAAAAAACTGATATTTGGTGGGAATAGTCTGTTAACCGTGACAGCCTACTCCTGTATAAGATTGATATACTTTATTTAGTTCTATTCTGATTCTATCCATATCAAAAGGTGTTTCTAAATTTTCTGGCATATCAATATGATAAATTGCTCCATCTTTACCTATTAAAAACAATGATTTTGTAAGTTTATTTTCTAAACTTCCACTAATTATTTTTGTTCCATACATATCTGCAAAATCTTGGTTTACATCAAATATTGGAATAAGTTTTTTAAATTTTGGAAGTTCAATTTTTTCATTAAATAAAATATATGAAAATATTTCAACTTGTGCTTCATCCATAAATTCATCAAAAGCTAAAATCTCTTCTTTAAACTCTCCAAAGCTAGGGAAAGATAGAAAGATTTGAATCATTCTATTTTCACTTGCTTTTTTTAATATGATTTCATTACCTTCTATATCGACTGCTTCAACCTCTTCAGCCATATAACCAATATCTATAAACTCATCAGTTAATAAAAACTCTTTATTTTTATATTTCATTTGAGATTCCATATTTTTTGATTTTATAACCCATTTGTCTAAGTGTTATTCCAAGCTCTTTTGCCGCATTAGATTGATTAAAGTTATTGTTCTCCAATGCTGTTTCAATAGCTTCTTTTTCTATCTCTTCTAATGTTTTATTCTCCATTGGAATAGTTTTGTACTCTTTTTTAAGATTTAAATCATTTAGTGCAGGAAGTAAGAAAAGCATATCCATCTTATTCATATCTTCACTACCCATTAAAACAATTCTCTCAATAGTATTTTCTAATTCTCTTACATTTCCAGGCCAAGGATATTTACACAATATATCCATAGCTTCAGGTAATAAGCTAACAGGTTTTTTGTGATTTTTAATTGCCCTTTCTAGGAAGAATTCAACTAGTTGTCTAATATCATCACCCCTTTCTCTAAGTGGCGGTAAATCAATAGGGATAACATTTAATCTATAATATAAATCTTCCCTAAACTTTCCATCTTTTACCATTTGCTCTAAATTTCGATTGGTTGCAGCAACAAGTCTAACATTTACTTTAATAGTTTTACTTCCCCCAACTCTTTCAAATTCTCGCTCTTGTAAAACCCTTAATAGTTTTACTTGAGCAGAAGGAGAAATATCACCTATTTCATCTAAAAATAAAGTTCCCCCATCTGCAAGTTCGAATCTACCTTTTCTAGTTTCTCTTGCATCGGTAAAGGCACCTTTTTCATGACCAAAAAGTTCACTTTCAAGCAAAGAATCTGTAATTGCCGCACAATTTAGTTTTATAAAAGGTTCTTCTTTTCTTTTACTTCTTTTATGAATTGCAGCTGCAACTAACTCTTTACCTGTTCCCGTTTCTCCACGAACAAGTACAGTTACATCTGATTGCGCAATCCTTTGAATAACTTGGAATACCATATTCATTTTTGGACTATCTCCGATAATATCTCCAAAATTATGAACCTTTGAATCCCATTCCATTTTATAATAAAGTTTTAGTTCTTTTAATCTTTCTTTTTCGTTGACATTTAATTGAAAAGAATAGATTGCTTGGGCAAAAAGTGATGCGATAATTGTTAATATTCTTACACAATCTTCAAATCCAATTTCTGTTGTTTTTGTAATTGTTGCTCCTAATACACCAATAGTAGTATCTTCAACAACTAAAGGTACAGCAACATAAGAAAGATTATTAAAGTCTTTTTTCCCTGATTTATTTAAGTAAAGTGAATCACTATGTATATTTTCAATCACTATAGGTTCTTTTGACTGTGCCGCCATACCAGTAGCACCTTCTCCAATTTTATAGCTAGATAGTTTTTTTTGAATTGTTGTCATCTCAATAGAAGCAAAAACATTTAATTCTTCATCTTCTAAGATATGTACTGAACAATTTGTAAGGTTTAAAGAGTTTTTCAAAATTTTCATAGATTTTTCAATTGATGTTTGCAAATTATGTTGATTTGTAATCATCGCTGCAATATCATATAAAGTTGTTAACTCTTTTGTCGTAACACAGGTTTCACATGATCCTCTGTCGTCCATTAATGCCATTTGACGTCCTTTTAGGATTTAAATTAGATTTTACTACACAGTATAAGTATATAAGAAAGTGAACAGAATTATTATCAAAAACTGTTCACTATTTAGTCAATGTGAATATTTATTCAACTAGTCAGCAATTTTTTTACAAACTTCTTCTTTTGGTAAACTTTTAGGCCCTGGTTGTATCCACCATGTTTCACCATTAGATAACTCACACTCTCCGCCCCATTTTTCTTCACTATCAAATTCAAGTGTTTCTATTGTCTCTTCCATGTCTTTTTTTGCAACATAAAAATAGATTATCCCTTCACTCTCTCTTAACATAACTTTTGCCATTTTCAATTTCTCCTTTTTAAATTTATCTACACTTTATTTATAATAAGATTTCTAACCGTTGATAAAAAGCTTTTATCTTCAAGTTCTACTTTAAAAAAACCTTTTTGAAACTCTTTTATTAAAATAGATTTTGAGTAACTTTCATCTGTTTTAGGAAAATCTTTTCTATGATGACTTCCTCTACTCTCTTTTCTCTTTTTAGCTGATAAGATGATAGCTTCCGCCACTTCTAAAGCGTTTCTTAACTCCAAGATAGAAACAAGTTCTACATTATTTCTTTTTTCTTTATTTATACAATGAAGAGAATATGACTGATTCCGTAGATATTTTGCGTAATCAAAGGCTCTAATAAGAGATTCTTTAGTTCTTAAGATTCCAACATCATTAAACATAGAATTACCAAGGGAGATTCTAATTGCATTAAAATTTTTTGAGGTATCACCTTCGAATAATTTATCAATATTCTCAATATCTTTTATTACATAATTGTAATCTACTGGTAAGAAATCGGTCTTTTTAGAATATTCTAAAGCTTTTTTTCCCGCTAATTCCCCAAAAACAGTTCCCTCTAATAAAGAGTTTCCTCCAAGTCTATTTGCCCCATGAAGTCCTTCACAAGCCATCTCACCACAAGCATACAATCCTTTTATTTTTGTTTTTGTCATATTTGTTTCAACACCACCCATCGTATAATGGGCAACAGGTTTAATCTCAAGTAAATCTTTACTTAAATTTACCCCAACTTGATTATAGGCAACAGAATAAAGAGAAGGTAATTTTGTTTCTATTTTTTCTAAGGGTAAGTGTCTTAAATCAATAAATACCTTATGCCCTTTTTGTTTTTGTTCTAGTATAGCTTTTGCAATTTTATCTCTGGTTTCAAGTTCATTTACAAACCTTTCTCCATCGCTATTAATTAGGTAACCACCTTCGCCCCTTGCAGCTTCTGTTACAAGATAATTTGTTTTTGCAATACCTGTTGGGTGAAATTGAATAAACTCCATATCTTTCAAACTAAGTCCAGCCCTTAAACAAACAGCTAAAAGATCTCCTGTATAATCTTGTGCATTTGTAGAATTCCCTCTAAAAATCCCTGCATAACCACCACCAGCAAGAACTATTGCTTTTGCAGGATGAACAATTACCATTGAATCACTTCTTCTTAAAACCGTTACACCACTAATTGTTTTTTCATGGGTAGTTAAGTTTAAAACATATCTATTTACTAAAAAAGTAATCCCCAGAGATTTAGCCTTTTTTATAAGTGCTTGGGTGATAGCACTACCTGTTTTATCACCAACATAACAGGTTCTATTTATTCCTGCTCCACCAAATGGTCGTTGTGAAATATCCCCTTTTTCATCCCTATCAAAAGGAACTCCAAAACTTATCAATTTTGATATAATCTCTGATGCTTGATTACACATATATGTTATAGATTTTAAATCTCCTAAACCTTTAGAAGATTTGTAAGTATCATTTATATGGGATTGAATTGCTTCTTTATCATTTGAATCTAATACTGCATTAATCCCACCACTTGCCATAGAAGAGTTTGATTTAAAAATATTACCCTTGGTTATTATTGCTACTTTATTTGTTTGGGTTTTAGCTTCAATTGCTGCCATAAGTCCAGCTACACCTCCCCCAACTACAATTACATCATAAATCATCGTAAACTACTTATACTCTATACATTAGGTCATAGTTTGCTCTAGGGGTAGCTTTTATTTTTGTAATCTCTAAATTCTTTTTTATATGAATTGGGGCTTTTGAAGCAAAAAGCGAACTAATTATTCCTGGAGTTGAACGTACAAATTGTAGTGCTAATTGTATATCATTTTCTAAAACCATTTTTGAATCTAATAGGTAACCAGTTTCTGGTTTGAATGATTTTTTAAATAGATTCATTTGAAGTAAAGATGAACTTGAAATAACACCTATTTTTAATCTATGTGCAGCTTGTAGTAAAGTACACTCTTCCCCATTAACTTTTTGTGTTGGTAGAATGTAAATTGAAGTTTTTCCAATATTAAAAGGTGTTTGAATATATTTAAAATGGTGATTTTCTCCACCAACTTTTTTTGCAATATTAACCAAATCTTCTAAATTAATATTTTCTCCACTAATCTCACTAATAAAGCCATTCCATACAGCAACGCCATAGTTTTTGATAAGCCCCATAGTTACCATTTTTTCAAATCGTTTAAATATTGATTCAACTTTTTTTAGAAATTTATCATAACCTAATTTCAAAATTTGCATCTCAGGATTATGTAGATAATAGATATCAAAACAATCTATTCCCACATTTTCCAATGATTTTTTACATGACCACTCTATAAAATCTGCTGTTAAACAGTGTTGGTCTAATTCAATATCATCTTTGGTAGCTAGTTTAGCTTTTATGATTTTTTCATCTATCCATTCATAAGGATTTTCAGGAAAAGGATAATCTAATTGGATAAACCCTCCCTTTGAACAGATAATTAATTCTTCTCTTTTAATCTCATCTTCATCTAATAATTCTTTTAAAGCGATACCTATCTCTTTTTCACTTTGTCCATATCTATAATTACTTGCGGTATCAATAAGATTTATTCCACTTCTAATAGCTTCTTTTACACCTTCAATATAATGAAATACATAGTTCTCTTCTTTATATGGTTCTTTATTAAAAGTTCCAAGACCGAGTTTAGAAAATATTAAATCGTTATGTTTTATATAAAAGTCTTTATAATTTTTGAATTTTTTTGCAAAATTTAATGTATCATCAAATGTAGCTTCAGCCATAAAAGAAATCCTTCTTACAATTTTTGTAAAAACAAAAGAGTAAGGAGACATTAATTCCTTACTCTAATGAAATCTAATTTACAAAAGGTTAAAAAGATATATGCAAAAAGTGTTCCACTAAATTTATGAGTTTTTATATTTGTAGTTTGTATAAATAATTACACCTGCTGTGTAACACACTAAAATTCCAGGTAATAGAAATTGTTCAAGTAAAAACATCATCTCTCCTTTTTTTAAAAGGTAATGCAAATGATGTTCCTTGAACTATTTTTTAATTTACAATTTTGTAGATTAAGAGATTATTGGAGCAAAGGCCTTTGTACTTACATTTACTTTTTGCCCAATTACAAGGTTAGTAGCTTCCTCTTGGCTAATAACAATTTCAACTAATTGTTGCCCAATAGATACAATTGCCACATAAATCACATCCATTTTAACTATCTCCAAAAGTTCACCTTCAAAGGAAAATTTAGCACTTCCTGTTGTTTTTAGAAGTACTTTTTTAGCATCTCCATCATCGATTATTTTTCCTTGATTTAAAACTAAAACCCGATTACTCAATCTATATATTTCACTTGGGTCATGGCTTACCATAATCGTAGTTGTCTCAAACTCTTTATGAAGTTGTAATATCTCATTTTGAAGTTTTGTTCTCATAGCTGGATCTAAAGCAGATAAAGGCTCATCCATAAGTAAAAGTTTTGGTCTGTTCATCAAAGCTCTACATAAACTAACTCGCTGTTTTTGTCCCCCACTTAACATATTTGGAAGTCTTTTTTTTAGTTCAGATAGTTCTGTTATTTCAAGTAGATGATTAGCTAAGTCTAAATCTTTTTTTACATAAAGTAGATTTTCAAGAACGGTCATATTTGGAAATAGTGCATAATCTTGAAAGACAAATCCTATTTCTCTTTTTTGTGTTGGAAGTTTAATTTTATCATCTAACCAAATTTTATCATCTATTTTAATTATTCCAGAACCCTCTTCAAGTCCTGCAAGTATTCTTAAAAGTGTTGTTTTGCCACTTCCACTTAAACCACTTAATGCTATAAAATCACCTTTTTCTATCTCAAGGTTTACATCTAAAAGCATCTGACCATTTGAGCCATAAAGCTGTTTTTTTATATCTATTTGTATCATTTTTTAAACCTAATTAAGTTTTTTGTCATTTATAAGCATTGCTAACTCTTCGGGATAATCCCTTTGTTTTGCAATCTCTTTTGATAATGAATCTAATTTTTCTCTATCTTGAAACTTATCAAAAATCTGAGTTCTATTTTTATAAACATCACTTGGAAGAATAGAAAGTTCTATTAAACTTTTGATTATCATATCACTCATGGTTAAAACTGATGAAGCTTTTACAATCTCACATCTTGCATATCTTTCACTTTCAAAACATACATCTGCAGTTCTTAAACTAACCTCATCACCTGGAATTTGTTGTGCTCCATATAAAGGCTTTGAGGCAACCTCTACATTTTTGAAACTTGGAATAAATTGTTTAATATAATTAATTGCACTTTTTGTTCTATTTTCAATATCAGATTTTTCCCAACCTTGGGTAATCTTTTTCACAAATTTTTTTTCTAACTTTGGTTGGGAACTATTTTCACAACTTTTTGCTAAACCATTTTTAAAAAGGGTTATCTCTTCTGTCATCCCATGTATTTGAAAATGACCATTTGGATATGGAGTAAATTGAGCCATTCCTTGAGGGGTACCCCTTGTTCCATAAAAAATAACTTCAGGCCAAATAGTATCGCAGTCAGTCCATTTACTAACATATGCCGATTTAAACTCAACTAATCTTTTAGCTTTTACTTTAAGCATATCATCAATCTTACCTGTTCTAAAACCTGCTGCATTGATTATATAATCAAATCTTTGTTCATTTATTAATTCATTATTTTTAAATTCAATTACAAAATTTTTTAGACTTTCATCTTCTATAATATTGGAAACTGTAGTATTTAGTTTAATCTTTACATTTGACATTTCATCTAAAATCATTTTAGCACTTGCACTGAGTCTAAAAATATTTAAACCATACTCTTGTACCATTATCAAGGTATCTTTTATTTTATTAAGGTCTACATTTTTAGCAACAGGTATCATCCATTCATCAAAACTTTTAGGTTTTTTTACTGTTTTTTTCTCTTTTAATTTTTTTAATTCTTCTTTAGTATAAACTTTATAATAATCTTCAACTTTCCCTAAAACTTGATTTTTACTATCTTCATTTACAAGTTTTTTATACTCTTCTTTTAAAATATCAAGTCTTTTAAATAAATCTTTTGCCTCTCCATTATCAACGGTTGGGATGGCTAAAACTGTAGGTCTGTAGTCAATTACTTGTGGGTACATTCTTAATAATTCAATTGATTCTTTTAATAAAGTCACACAAGCTTCATCTGATATTTCTCGATAAAGGTTACCACCTGCATGAAGATGGCAAAAAGGAGGACCACTAACTATTGAGTTACCCCTTTCAAATAAAGTTACATCAAGGCCTAATTTTCCCAAATAAATTGCCGCTGTACTACCTGCTATTCCTGCACCAATAATTGCGATTTTCATCTTCTCTTGCATCTAAACTATAAAACCTCATTTAACTGCTTGAATTTATCACATATTATATTTGGTTCATAAATTTTTATATCCTCATCGTAGTTATAACCATAAGTCATGGCAATAGAATCCATATTTGCATTTTTTGCTGACAAAATATCGTTTTTAGAATCTCCAATCATCACACTTTCTTCCACTGTATAACCTAACTCTTCACAAATTCTAAGTAACATCATTGGGTCTGGCTTTTTTTTCTCAACGCTATTTCCACCAAGATAAAGTTTAAAATAGGATTTCAATTCAAATTTTTCTAAAATTGGTTCAATAAATTCATGGGGTTTATTTGTAGCTATGGCAAAACTATACTTTTTCTCTTTTAACTCTTCTAAAGTCTCTTCCACTCCCTCATAAAGGGTTGTATTCTTGGCAACATTTAGTGAATAATGGTCAAAAAAATACCCTAATGCCCTTGTAAAAACCTCTTCATTGAATTTTTCTTTATCTACAACTATATTGCCACATAAGGCTCTTTTTACAAGTTTTGAAGCGCCATTTCCAATCCATAGCCTTACACTTTCAATAGGAACAGGCTCCATATGAAGTTTCTCACGCATATAATTAACTGCCTCTGTTAAATCAGGGGCACTATCAATCAAAGTTCCGTCAAAATCAAATATTATTAGTTTTTTATTTTCTAGTTTCATAATTCTTTCTTTTACAATTTTTATACCGTTAGGGTTGCCCATTTTTTATCGTTTTGTAAAGCTTCATTTAAAAGCTCTCCCGTATGAACGCAAGGGACATTTATCTTTTCTAATTTTTTAACTGCTTTGTATTCTTCTGCGCAAACTATACAAGAACTAAATTCAACATTAGCTTTTTGTAGTTCTATAATTTTTTTTCTAAGCTTCTTTTTTGAAATTACAGTTTTAATTGAAGCTCCCCAAAACATAATGTGAACTCTTTTCCAATATCCCCTTGGAATAGAAACTCCACCATATAAAAGTGGGAATTTTAGTATTGAATCAATATTATCTGTTGAGATTATAATTAATAAATTCTCTTTTTTCTTTTTCATATTTTATACCTCTAATAGAAATTTATAAAGTGGTAATACAAATATCTTTTTATCTTCTATTTGTATTGTTTCATCTTCATCTTGTGTTATTAGATAACTTTCATTTAAATCAAAGTAATTCATAGCTTCAAGAAGTCCTTTTGTTTCTCTTTGTTTTGTTTTTTCATTTTCTATTTTAACGCTAACATTTACTAAAAACTCTTTGCCTTCTATCTTGGCATAAAAGTCAACTTCTTGTTTTTCTTTAAAGTAATATATCTCTTTAGTTTGGTTTCTAAGATGCAAAAATACTATATTTTCATAGAGTTTACTTTTATCTTCACCTATTGCATAGTCATATATTTTTTTAAAACCATTATCTATAGCATATATTTTTTTTGGATTTCTCTGTTCCTCTTTTATGGAGTTTCTATAAATTGGTACACTAAAAAGTGTATAAGCATCTTCTAAATGTGAAACATAGTTAAAAATAGTATCCTTTGAGAGCTTGAATCCTTGTGATTTAAACTCATTATAAAGTTTGTTGAAGCTAATTAATGTAGCAATATTTGTAAAGCAGTACTTATTTAAAGTTTTAAGTAGACTTCTGTTTGTAATATTGTATCTATCAACTATATCTTTGTAAACTATTAGTTCAAGATAGTCACTTAAGATTTTTCTACTTATGGTGTTATCTTCATTTATTGTTTCTGCAAAGCCACCATCTATAAGATAAGTTTCAAGGGCATTTTTGATAAATGACAAAGATTTTGAAGAGTGGATATTTATGTCTATTTGTTTATATCGTAAATATTCTTTAAAGGAAAATGGAAATATCTCATAACTTATAGTTCTTCCTCTTAAACTAGTTGCTATTTCAGAAGATAGAAGCTTGGCACTAGAACCTGTTATATAGATTGATATGTTTTCATTGTCGTAGATTCTTCTAACATAAGCTTCCCAATTCTCTACAACTTGAACTTCATCTAAAAAAAGATATATCTTTTCATTTTTTTTATTTGGATATAGTTCAAAATAGCTTTCTAGTAGTAAATCCAAAGATTTTAACTCTAAAGGATATAGCCTATCATCTTCAAAATTTATATATATGATATTTTCTCTTGGAGTCGTTTTTCGTAAATTATGTACTATGTCAAATAAAATACTACTTTTTCCACTTCGTCTTACACCAATTAAAGAGATAATTTTTTTACTATTTAATGGTATTTGATAATCTCTAGAGATAATTCCTGTAATATTTTTTTCAATAAAATCTGTAATAAGTCTTTTAAAAACATCTTTCATTTTTGTCCTTTTACACAAGGATAATTATAAATTTTTTTGTCCTTATTGTCAAGGATAAAATTAAATTCCAAATTTTTTATTTTGTTTTTGATTAAAGATATAAACACTTAGCAACACTAAAAAGCTTATAATAATCATAATACCACTATAAATATGAGCTTGAGTATAATCCATAATCTCAACAAATTCATAAATAGCAACTGATGCTACTTTTGTTTCTCCTGGGATACTTCCTCCCACCATTAAAACTACTCCAAACTCACCAACAGTATGTGCGAATGTTACAATAATAGCTGTTAATAATGCCGGTTTTATATTTGGAATAGCTATTTTAAATATAGTTTCAATTTTACCTTTACCTGCAACAAAACTAGCTTCTAACATATTTTTATTTAAACTTTCAAAGCCACTTTGAAGTGGTTGCACCATAAAAGGTAAAGAATAAAAGCAACTAGCTATTACAAGCCCTGTAAAATTAAAAACAAGTTTTATACCAAATGTTTCTTCAAAAAAACTTCCAATTGGTGAATTATATGACAAGGCCCAAAGAATATAAAAACCTAAAACAGAAGGTGGTAAAACAATTGGTAATGCAGTAATTGCTTCAATAAAAGGTTTATATTTTGACTTAGTTTGGGATAAATACCACGAAAGAGGTAATGCTATTATAAACAGTATTATAGTAGTAAAAAAAGCTAACTTAAAAGAGATAAGAAAGGGTTCAAAATCAAAATTTTCAATCATTTATTATCTCCTTTATAAATATATCACTTGCTTTTATTAAAATTAGAAATTCATCGTGTAATTGAAGGTTTAATTTTCTTAAACTTTCAGTTGTAAAAACAGATTCAATTAGAGTATATTTTGCTTCAAAAATTGCACTGCTTAAAAGTTTACCTTTATTTATACCTTTGATTCTTGCTTTAAACTGATTTGTAACACTTATATGTCCCGCAAAGTTTTTTGCAAAACTAACATGGGTAGGTTTAACTGCAAGAACAACTTTTGTTCCTACAGTTATTTTTTCATTAAGTTCTAAACTCATCATTTTGAGCTCTACTCCATAAAAATCAAAACTTACAATATGTAAAGACTCTACAGCGTCAATTTTTTTTACAATTACCTCTAATTTATTCATGGAACTAAATAACCAAACTCTTTAAATATTTTTTTTGCTTTTTCACCTAAAATAAAATCATAAAATGCTTTTGTATCTTTTGATGACTTTGCTTTACTTAATATTACTATACCTTGATTTATAGGTGTATATAGTTTGGGGTCAACATCTACCCAATTTGAGTTTTTTTCAAATTTTTTCATTTTTGAACTATATAATGAAGACTTTGCAATAAAACCTAAATCAGCTGCTGTAATTGCATAACTTACTGTTTGAGAGATAGATTCACCATAAACAAATTTCTTAGAAACATCAATATTCGCATTTTTTAAAGCTTCTACAGTTGCTTTCCCATAGGGTGCTGTTTTTGGGTTTGCAATTGCTATTTTTTTTATTTTATCTTCCTTTAAAAGTTCTAAGCCCTTTGAGAAATCAATTTTTTTTGCACTTAGTATTGCTAAACTTCCTTGGGCATAAACTATAGGCTTTGTAACTGCAATACCATCTTTTTCAAGGGCTTCAGGATATTTCATATTTGCAGCCATAAACAAATCGTATGGAGCACCATTTTTTATTTGAGCAGTTAGTTTTCCACTACTTCCTAAGGTTACTTGAACTTCTGTATCTGGATTTGTTTTATTAAACTCTTTTATTAAATCATCAATTGCATAACTTACATTTGCAGCAACTGCTATATTTATCTTTTCACCATAAAGTGATACCAAACCTAAAAACACAAATATTAAAACCTTTTTCATCTATTCTCCTTTTATTTTTTCTATTATTTACCTATCATTACATCACTAGCTTTAATTACTGCACTAACCTCATCAAAAACCTTTAGTCCAAGGCTTTTTACAGAGTCAGAAGTAATTATTGCCGCAACAATATCACCATTACCAATATCAATACTAACTTCTGAATTTACTTCCCCATCAGTTATATTTGTAATTTTTCCTTGTAGTTTATTTCTAGCACTAATTGTTAAACTACAATCTGTCGTTACTAAAACCGAACTTGATTTAAATAAAGAGGTCACCTCATCTTCTATTTGAAGATCTAGTGAATCAACTGCACTATTAGTAATAATTGCAACAAGTGTATATCCACTTTTTAGTTTTATAAAAACTTCTGAGTTAACACCACCTTTATTAATAAGCTCAACGACACCTTGAATTTGATTTCTTGTACTTAATTGCATATTTATCCTTCGAAGTGATTTTAAACTCCCTGTATTAAAATCTGTCAAATTTGAGAGAGTTTTTAAAAACTTCTCATGTTCATATTGAACTTTTTCATAGGTTTCTATCAGATTTTTTCCATAGGGTGTTAATTTTGCTCCACCTCCACCAACTCCACCTGTTTCTTTTGTTACAACTTTTTCAGGACATAAATTATTTATAGTATCAATAGCTTCCCAAGCTGTTTTATAGCTCATTGGAACATTTTTAGCTGCCTTTGAAATTGACCCAACAATTGCAATCTCTTTTAAAAGTTTAATTCTTTTTTCAAGAAGAAAAGGGGTTTGCGAATTTAAAATTGCAAGGGATGAAGTAAATTCCATTGTTTCTCCTTATTGTTATATACTTATTTATATAACGATATATTAAAAAAAAAGAGCAAAGCTCGAAATAAAATCATACCATTATTTATCTTAGTATATAACGGTAGTTTAAAAAAAACTAGAAGGGAATCCCTCTAGTTAATTTTTAGATTAAAATCTTGATTATCTTACTGAATCGAAGAAGTAATCTGTTTCGGCAATATCTTTAGTCTCTTCATCTAGTTGATCTAAAATACCATTTGTAATCCATGTTAATAGATTTAATGCACCTTCATATCCACTCATTGAGTATCTGTGTAAGTGATGTCTATCAAAAATTGGGAAACCAATTCTGATTAATGGAATTTTTGTATCTCTATATAACTCTTTACCATAAACGTTACCAATCATAAAGTCAACTGGTTCTGTGAATAATAATGATCTTAATGCCCAAAGGTCTTTTCCTGGCCATACATTGATTTCATCTTTTGCATTTGATTTCTCAATGATTGCTGCCATATCTTCAGCCCAACCTTTTCTTGGAGCATTGTGACATACGATATGAGTTGGAATTGCACCCATTTCAATTAAGAATGAAACCATCCCTAATAAGAAATCAGGATCTCCCCAGATTGCAATTTTTTTACCATGCATATATGGGTAAGAATCTTGCATTGCATCAACTAATCTAGCTCTTTGAAGTTTTAATTCTTCAGGAACATCTTTACCAGTTAATTCAGCTAATTTCATAACAAATGCATCTGTTCCACTTAAACCGATTGGGTTACAAGTTTCATAAGTTTGCTTCCATTTGTTTTTAATAGTTTTAGCAGTTGCTACTGTTGAATATTTTTGTAAAGAGATAGTTGCTTTTGCATTAATTGCTGTTTTAGCATCTGCAATTGAAGTACCACCTGCATACATAGAATATTTTCCAGCTCCAGTATCCCATTGCTCTTCATGGTCACCAATCATAATAATTTTATCACCAAATAATTTAGAGATTTTTTTGATTTCTCTTAAAGATCCTAAATATGGTTCAAAACCTGGAATGATATTAATTCTTTCTTCATCTTCTACTCTTTCAGATCTAGTTGGGTTTAACTGTTCTAAAGTAGATTTCATCATATTATCATAACCTGTAATATGAGACCCCACAAATGATGGAGTATGTGCATAAGGGATTTCGATATTATCTAATTCACCCTCAGCATCTTCTCTAGCACCTGTAATAAAGGCATTTAAGTCATCACCAATAACTTCTGCCATACAAGTTGTAGATACTGCAATCATTTCTGGCTTATATAAAGCGTTACAGTTTCTTAAACCATCTTTCATATTTGCTAACCCACCAAAAACCGCTGCTGATTCAGACATTGAGTCAGAAACACAAGGAGTTGGTTCTTTAAAGTGTCTAGTAAAATATGTTCTAAAATATGCAACACATCCATGAGAACCATGTACGTAAGGCATAGTGTTTTCAAAACCAAGTCCTACCATAACAGCCCCTAAAGGTTGACATGCTTTTGCAGGATTTACTGTAATAGCTTCTCTTGCAAGGTTTTTCTCTCTATAATCCCAAGATTTAGTCCACTCTGCAATCTCTGCTACTTTTTCAGGAGCAACCGCACCAGCAGCCCCTTCAAATTCTTTTTTATTCTTTAAAACTTCTTGATATTCAGGTTTTAAGAATAATTTTTGTCCGTTTACTATATTTTCTACGTCTTGCATCACACTTCTCCTTACGCTTCTTTTTCCCATGGAGCTGTAGTATGAGCCCAAACAGGAGAGTTCATAGCTAAATCCATATCTTTTGCAAAAATTGCAAACGCATCATACCCATGGTATGGTCCAGAATAATCCCAAGAGTGCATTTGTCTAAATGGTAATCCCATTTTTTGGAATACATATTTCTCTTTTACTCCAGCTGCAACTAAGTCTGGTCTTAATTTTTTAACAAATTGCTCTAACTCATATTCGTTAGCATCATCATAGATAACTGTAGATCTTTTGATGTCTTCTTTTGTTCTTTTATAATCATCACCGTGAGCGAACTCATAACCAGTACCAATAACTTCCATTCCTAAATCTTCATAAGCACCAATAACGTGTCTTGGTCTTAATCCACCAACATAAAGCATAACTTTTTTACCCTCTAATTTTGGCTTATATTTAGCAATAACTTCATCAGTCATCTTAGTATATTTAGCAATTACAGCTTCTGCTTTTTCTTGGATTGATTCATCGAAGAATGAAGCAATTTTTCTAATAGACTCAGTTGTTTTACTTGGTCCAAAGAAGTTGTATTCCATCCAAGGTATACCAAACTCTTGTTCCATATGTCTAGAAATATAGTTCATAGATCTATAACAGTGAAGTAAGTTTAATTTCGCTTTTGGCCCATTTGCAATCTCTTTATAAGTAGCATCACCTGACCATTGAGAAATAACTCTTAATCCCATCTCTTCTAGGATAATTCTTGTTGACCAAGCATCTCCACCAATATTATAATCCCCAATAATTGATACATCATAATCAGTAGAATCTAAATCTTTTCTAAATGATGCATCAGGCATAACGTGGTCTCTAATCATATCGTTTGCAATGTGGTGACCAAGAGATTGTGAAACCCCTCTAAATCCTTCACATGAAACAGCAATAGTTTGATTACCAGTCTCTTTTTTATGAACTTTTGCTACAGCTTGAATATCATCCCCAATTAAACCAATTGGACACTCTGATTGAATAGATACTCCATTATTTAGTGGAAATAACTCGTCAATCTCTTCTAAAGCTTTCTTTAATTTTTTATCACCACCAAATACGATATCTTTTTCATTAAAGTCTGTTGAGAAATTCATTGTAACAAACGTATCAACACCTGTTGTACCAATATAATAGTTTCTTCTACCACCTCTTGAATATTGTCCACATCCAATTGGTCCGTGAGAAATATGAATCATATCTTTAATTGGTCCCCAAACAACCCCTTTAGATCCCGCATAAGCACAACCTCTTTGCGACATTACTCCTGGTACTGTTTGTTTGTTTGATCTTGTTTTATCACAAGCACCTTTAACACCTTCTGGTGTATCAACACCAAGGTGCTTTGCTCTATTTTTTGCAGCTTTTGCTGGGTATGCTTCAAGTACTTCAGCTATAGCTTCATTTTGTAGACTCTCTAATGTTTCTGGTCCCATTTCTTCTCCTTGAAAATAGTTCCTATTTTAAAGGAACCTTTATTTAATAACTACTTTTAACAATATGAATAAATCATATTTAAAGTAGCAAATCTTAAAGAGGACAACAAGTTGTCCCTAACTTTTTAAAAAATTATGCTACTTTAACTCTGTAAAGATTCATATCATCTAATTTTTTACATAGTTCAGCAGTAGCTGCACCATCAACTGATTTAGAGATTTCTGCAATTTGGTATTTGTTTGTATAATACATCATTTTGAAACCATCTTTTTCTTTACACTCAGTGTTTACATAGTAATCAACTAGTGCTTTATGAAGAAATGTACCTTCAGATACTTCAAGAGTTTCTAATAATACACCCTCTCTAGTTTCACTTGTAAGAGTTACAGTTTTACCTGTTGCCTCTAAACCATCTTCAATTTTTTCTACAACTTTATCAAAAGCTACATCATTTCCTTCACTTGCTGGAAAGTGGTATCCACATATAAACATTTTCTTCTCCTTAAATTTTGTCCCAAAATTTTAGGGACCTTTCATTTTTAACTTCTTTTAACAAGATTTGTAAAAAATCTTTAAAGAAGCAAACTCTAAAGAGGTGAACAAGTTCACCTTAACTCTTTGCCAAAATTTGTTTGTATTTGTCTCTTCAATAGGACGAAGCTATTACGCTTCTTTTTGTCCTAAGTTTTCCTCATCAACTTCTTCTTCTAATCCGAATTCCATTAATAAGTTTTCTAAGTCATCCATCTCTAATGGAGTAGGAATAACTTTCATATCGTTTTCGATAATTTTTCTTGCTAACTCTTTATATTCCATAGCTTGGTCAGAATTTGGTGAGAACTCAACAACTGTCATTCTTCTTAACTCAGCTCTTTGAACGTGGTTAGATCTTGGAACGAAGTGAATCATTTGAGTACCAATTTGCATAGCTAAGTGCTTAGCTAGGTCATACTCTCTATCTGTCATTCTTGCATTACATACTAAACCAGCAAGTCTAACTCCACCAGTATTTGCATATTTTAAAATACCTTTAGAAATGTTGTTAGCTGCATACATAGCCATCATTTCACCAGACATTACGATATAAATCTCTTGAGCTTTACCTTCTCTAATTGGCATAGCAAATCCACCACAAACAACGTCTCCAAGAACGTCATAAGAAACGAAATCTAATTCGTCATCATATGCACCCTCTTCTTCTAAGAAGTTAATTGCTGTAATAACACCTCTACCTGCACATCCAACACCTGGCTCAGGACCACCAGACTCAGTACACATAATGTAACCTTCAGTAATCTCTTCATTATCTGGGTGGAATTCATCAGCACCTGGTTTACATACATCTTCTAACTCTAAATCTTCAACTGTCCCAGCTTCAGAAGCTAATTGCATAATTGTTGATTGTGCTTTTTCATGTAAGATTAATCTTGTTGAATCCGCTTTTGGGTCACACCCAACGATTAATATTTTTTTACCATAGTAGTGACACATTGCCGCTAAAGTATTTTGAGAAGTAGTTGATTTACCAATCCCACCTTTTCCGTAAAACGCTATTTGTCTTAAATCTGACATTCTATCTCCTTTGATTTTCATATTTACGAAAATGATTAATGCACTAAGTGTTCCACAAGAGCAGAAAAGAAAGAAAAAAATTTAAAATTTTTAATAAAGTGCCATTTTATGGGATTAATTTTTTAAAAAAATTTCTAATTTCTTAAATTAAGATAATTTTTATCTTATTTACAGATTTGTTTTTTATGTGTAAATTTTGTAAAAAAATGTAAAATTTTAACTTTTTTCATAGATAACTTTAAATTTTTATTTAATTATGTTACTTACAAGTTTCCTAATTTAATAAGTCCTATTATTATGTAAAATATTATAAGGAATAGATATGCTAAGACTTTTATTAATATCATTTATTTCTACTTTATCTTTGTTTGCTTCAATTAATTTTGAAAAAGACTACAACAAAGCATTAGAAAGATTAAACTCTGAAAATAAAGAACTACTAGTTATGGTTAGTTCTAAAACTTGTCCTGAGTGTAATTACATGAAAAAGCATATCTTCACGCAGGATGAAGTTGCAAACTATATAAACAAAAATTATGTGGCAGTAGATCTTGATATAAATGACAAAAACATACCTGAACAAATGAAATTTTGGGGTATTCCAAGATTTTATATCTCTAAAGATGGAGAAAATGTTTTAAAGAAAAAAATGGGTGGTATGAAAAAAGAACAGTTTTTAGATTTTGCATCAAAGGTTAATCAATGAGATACATTTTAGTTTTCTTATTTTTAATTAGTTCCCTTTTCTCTTTTGATAAAACCCATTTACAAAAACTAAAAGAGACTAACAGTTGTATAGGATGTGATTTGACTAATGCAAATCTTTCTGGACTTGATTTACAAAAAGCTAATTTAAGTGAATCTGATTTAAGTGGAGCAAATATCTCTTTATCTAATTTCGCCTTTGGAAATTTTTGGGGAGCAACACTTAAAAATGTCAAAGGGATAAACTCTAATTTTAGATTAGCAAATTTTGAAGGTAGTATAATATCAAACTCTAATTTTGAAGATAGTATATTTAAAGCTGTAAGATTTCAGTTTAGTGAGATATCAAATACATCTTTTAAAAATGCAAATCTTTGGGATGCACTATTTCAAGAAGCTACTTTAAATGAAGTTAATATGGATGGTTCAAGAATTGCAGAAGCTAAATTTTTAGAAAATGACTTAAGAACAGTGTCTGTAAAAGATGTTTTGGGATTTAAAGCTGTATTTGAAGATTCAATTTTAAATAAAGAGCAATGTGAAAATTTAAAAAAAGAGAATGTAGTTTTTAAAAATACTAAATGTGAATAATTGAATAATAAAGGAAACTTTTTAATATGGAAATCAGTATAAAAAGTATTGCACTAGGAAAAGCAAAAAAATATAAATTTGGTAAAAAAGAGTTTGAAAGTGGATATAAAAAGGATAATTTTTTAGAAGAGATTGAAGTTTCTTCCTTAGGTCTTTTAGGGGATAATCAAGTAGATAAAAGATTTCATGGTGGAATTGATAAAGCGATTCATTTTGGAAGTACAACACACTTAAAAGAAAATTCTAACTTTGATAAATTGTTTATTGGATGTAATATATTAATTGATAACCATACTGAAGAGGATATATTTATTGGAGATATTTATCAAATTGGTGAAATTGAAGTTGAAGTTTCTCAACCAAGACAACCTTGTTGGAAAATTGGAGCATTATTTGGAAAAGAGATGAGTAGATATATCTCTAAAAATCATGCAACAGGTTGGTATGTAAGAGTTTTAAAAGAGGGTAAAATCAAAATTTCTGATAAGATGATTCTTAAAAAAAGAGTCTCAAATATCTCAATTAAAGATTTAAGTATCTATTTGAAAGTGCCACCAGAAGAAAGAGCTATCATAGATGAGATTTTAAATTTAGAGGCTATTGCAACATCTTACAAAAAAGATTTTTTAGCTACTTTAGAAAGAAATAATTCTTAATCCCTTACAAGTTTTCAACTTTATATAATTTTTTTCTCTCTTTTGAAGAGGGAATACTTAACATCTTTCTATATTTAGTAATAGTACGTCTTACCATCTTTAAATCAAATTTTTCATAAATCATCTCTAATATATGTTGGTCAGTAAGTGGCGTTTCTCTATCTTCATATTCAACTAAAGATTTGATATAACTTTTTATTTGTGATGAAGATAAATCTTTATCATTTACCGCATTTGTAAAAAAATGTTTTAAAGGGAACACTCCAAGGTTACACTCTATATGTTTATTTGCAACTGCTCTAGAAATTGTAGATTCAGCAAAACCTAACTCCCCTGCTAATTCTTGCATTGAAAATGGTTTAAGTTCTCCCCCAACAAAAAATGAGATTTGTTTTTCAACAATTAAAAGTACAATTTTATATAGAGTTGATTTTCTAAGATTTAAAAGATTTACTAAATCCCTTGCTTCTTTTAGCTTATCTTTTATACTTTGATTTTTAGAAGAAAAGGGATCCTTTACTTCTATATCAGGATAATAAGCATGATTAATCTTAACATTAATATCTTCTCCAATATCCACATAAAAATCAGGAATAACTTGAGTGTTAGTATTTATATAATTTATTGCAGGTGGATTATTAAAATATTTTATAACATCCTTTGCTTCATCAAATCTATGGTGTGCTGCATATTTATCCAAGTGGGCGATATCTTTTATAACTTTTTTTATAAAGTTATAAAGTTCATCATCAATATCTTTATCACAAGCATCTAATTGAAATTCAAATGATTCTGATAAGTTCATTGAACCAACTCCAGCAGGTTCTAGTCTTGAAAACCTTTGTCTAATAGATTCTACATATTCTTTATATACTCCACATGTAACAGCAATTTTTTCAATATCTCCATCAAAATATCCATCTTCATTTATATCACATAAAATCTCCATTGCAACTTTTTGTGAATTTGGTGTGGGAAAATTTGGAGCACAAATTTGTTCACTTATTTTATCATGTAATGATTCATCATATAAAGCTAAAGATTCAATAAACTCTCCACTTGTTCCTTGTGGCATAAAGTTATTATAAAACTCTTTTGGTTTTTTGATTTCTAAAAATGGGTTTTCATAAGATACATTTGTTAGGTGTTTCTCTAGGTCTTGCAGAGAAGACTGCAACATAGGTAACCACATTTTAAGTGATAAATTAAGGTTTTGTTTTTGTGCAACTGATGTTGATAATGTAGGTGCCATACTCATAATCCTATTCTGCCTAAATTCTAAACGAATTTAGACAAAAAAGTGTATATTTTTTAATACTTAATTCTAACGATACCGTTAGGTTTAACTATTTTCATTTGACAAGAAAGTCTTGTTTTTTCAGTACAAGTTCCTGCACAAACTTCATTAATAACTTTTATCTCTTTTTCATTGATATCAGATAAAAATTCCATACCTTGCTCGATTTCAACTACACATGTACCACACTCACCATCTCTACATCCAAATGGTAAAGCTGAACCAGATGCTTCAACTACATCTTGAATTGTACTTCCTGGTTTTACATTAATAGCTAAAAAGTCGTTTACGATTTCTACTCTTGTTGTCATTTTTAATTCTCCTTAAAAGTGGTCCCCACTTTTAAGGGACCGATACATTTCTATCTTCTTTTAACGGTTTGAGTAAATCAAACCTAAAGAAGCAAACTCTAAAGGGAACAATGAATTGTTCCTTTTTATACTAAATTACTAATTCTATCTATGAAAGTGCGTATGGTTTAACTAAAATATCACCCTTAACTAACATCATTGGTGCAATTCTAATCTTTGGACTTATAGTGAATTGTTGACATTGGTGTGCCTCATCTGCAGTGATAGCACCAAGTTCAACTAATACATCTAACTCTTCATCTTCCATATAACTTGTAGGTTCTTCATCAGCCAAATTTTCAACCTTGATTAAACATTTAGAATAATCTTTTAAATCCTCTGGAAGAGGAATCCCTTTCTCTTTTGCCAATCTTACAATAGGCTCACCAATCTTTGCATCATAAACACCATCAGTTTCAGTATCAAAATGCATGAAAATAACTTTTGCCATGTTTCTTCTCCTTTATTAAATTAATTATATGCACCAAGTCATACGAAAAAATTCTAAAAATTCTTTCGTTTGACTTGGTGCATATGATTAATCTTTGCTATAGTATTTCTCTCTATGTTTTCTCATCCATTCAAGTTCTTCTTCAACTTCATCTTTATAATCTTCCATAGCTTCAAGTTCATTTTCTCTACACCCAACTATCTCAACTGGTGCTTCTTCAACACCTAAAAAATGTACTTCATAAACTCTAATCACCTGAAGAAATTCTCCAACAGATTTTATATATCCAATTGAATCCTTTGGCATCATTAACGTACCTATAGGAGAATGGGGATATGTTCCATCGTTTACAATTTCTTTTATAAGCTTTACTTTTTGACCAATCCCAAATTTAGCTTCATCTTCATCTTTACCTGACCTAGGACCTGTTACATTGTCATGAAAAAATGTATCAGGATCAACTATATAATCTTGGTCTAATCCACTAGCAGCCACAACTTCCACCTGTTGAAGTAGAACCTGCCATACCTGGTGTTGTTCCACATGATGAACACCCTTCAAGTTTTCCAGTTTCATACATGTTCCAAACATCAGCAGCACTTGGTGCATGACCATGTTTATAATCACCATAAACCCTTAAAAGTGAAAATTTCAAAAAGTCTAAAAGTTTATTTTCCTCTTTAATATTGTTGATACCATTTTTAATAAGTGTTCCATATTCTTTCATCATATGAAATCTCTTTACATTTATTAAAGATTGATCAAATTCAATCCCAAAAAATTTAAAGTAATCTTCTGTATCTCTACATCTATAAAATTCTTCTACTGTTGCCATGATATTTTCCTTTCTTATAGATTATGCTGGAATTTGTATTTTTAAACTTGAAATCCAGTTTTCAATTCTTTCTTCAGTTTTATCTTCTTCATTGTGGTTATCAATTGCTAATCCACAAAGTTTTCCATCCATTTCAGCTAATGAAAATTCATATTTATAACCATCTTTATCAATAGAACCAACAGCCTTTGCTCCTAATGTTGTAAATGTTTTATGAAGTTTTCCCAATGCTGAACAAAAATGCTCACCATGTTTAACACTGTCTCCTGCTCCAAAGAATGCAACAGTTTTTCCAGATAAATCCATCTCTTCATCTTCCATCTCAAGTTGTGCATCAACCCACGAAAAATGAACATCACCTTGTCCCCAAGTTGAACTTCCAATAAATAAAACATCATAATCTTCAAATTGTTCAATATCATCAAAATCCTCTTCCATATTGATAATATCGTCCTCTTCTATACTAAAAGCCTCAGCCAATGCCTCTGCAACAATCATTGATGTTCCACCTGCTGTTCCACAAAAAATTCCAATCTTTGCCATTTCTTCAATCTCCTTCTAAATAGTCCCTATTTTGAAGGGACCTTTTCTCTTTTTTATAATACTTTTTAACATGATTTGTAAAAAATCATTAAAAGTATCAAAATCTAAAGGACTCTAAGAATAGAGTCTTTTTAATTTTCGTTACACAGTTTCTAATTTATATTTGTTGTATTTCTCTTGTGCTTTTTTAAGATATTTTTCACCCTCTTCTTCTAACTTTTCATAAGTTCTAAAAGAGAATCTATGTGCATCTTTAAAATATTTTTCACAAAGTACAATATCATCTGCAAATACTACAACCCTACCAAAACCTTCATGACTCATCTCCATAACAACAGAAGCCATTACACCTGTAATTTTTTCAAAAGCAAGGGCAACTGCTTGATAAATAAGTCTAATATCTTTAATTTGCATCTCATCAATATCTGCAATAATTGGAATATCTTTTAATTCATCTTTTGTTTTTACATATTTTTCTTTTATCAGTTCATCATCTGATTTATTAGACCAAGTACCAAACTGATCAAGGGCTCTTATTTGTCCCGTAAGTGTTTCTAAAAATAATTCTTTAAGTTCCATTATGCAGCCTTCTTTTCAATTATTTTTTTAATAAATGGAGGAGGATTTGCATTTAACATATCTTGAAGTTTTTTTGTCTCTTCATCAATACCTACAACATCTTTATATTTAATTGTAAATATCCCTGAATTGATAAGTTTAGCTGCAGCTATTGCTCCAACATTTGTAAAATATACAATATCAATTCCTTTTAATAAAGCTACAGTTTTATCTGTATCTTTCTCATCAACCTTTTTTATTTCACTTAAAGAGATAGAACTTTTACTAATATCGTATATAGCAAACTGTTTTGCACTTCCAAAGTGTGAATCAATATTCTCTAAATCTTTAGTTGCAAAGGCTACTCTTAACATACCTTCACCTGATGTGTTCGATGTGATTTTTATACTGCTCATATTACATCCTCATAAATTTATGAGTATATATGCAAATAGTGTTCCACAAGAAAAAAGATTAAAAATAGCCTATTTTTTCGCACTTTTGATAAGTGAAAGGAAATCAATCAAATCACTTAAAAAGAAAGCACGATTATCAATAAATGAAAAATAAACATTTGCAAAAGTATTTTGTGCCAATAAAAGATTTGCATTTTTTATAAATTCAGGTGGAAGTTGTCTATTAATAGCTTTATCTTTAATCAACTCTTCACACACCTCATCAAATAAAAAGAAAATCTCTGCTGGTTTTTCTTGGGTCAACATATAAATATCACTTCGATAAAGTTCATATTTTTTATATAAGTTTAAATAAGTTTCTTTACTCATTTTCCAATTGCCTGTAAATATAAGATATTGTTTTGGGTGTTAAATGTTTTTTTACATTCATCATCAAAATATGCCCCAATACCACTTGATGAAATCTCTAAGTTTATGGTTCTTATACTTATAATATGAGCTAAAAAGCCACACAATATATAGTTTTGTATATAATTTGAATCTAATCTAGAAGTAAAAAAAAGTGTAAAACAACTAGAGCCTCCTAGTTTTTGATTAAAGGCAAGTTTTTTTGAAAGCTCCCTAAAATCGCCTTCTTCTAACAATGTTACATTTTTGTAAATACCACTTTTTAAGTTTTTAATATTATTTACTATAATGTATATATCTATGCCAAAACAATTGGAATACTCAAATATATCTTTAATAATAAGATTAAACTCATTTTTTGTTATAGATTCTTCTTTAAAAGCTCTAATTGACCTTCTTTTGTTTATTGCTTCTTCTAAATTTTTTTTCTCTAATTCTTCTAAAAAATCAAAATGCATTGTAAAAGGGAAAGATTCATGTTCTAAATGATTTATAAAACTGTCAATAAAACTATTTCTTATTTGATAATCACAAGCACTTACATTTACAAGTTTTTCCCTTAAAGGTTTTATCTTTTTCTCTTTATAAAACTCGCTTAATATAGCAACTTGAAAAAACTCAAAACCCTCAAAACCAAAAGATTCATTTATAAGGTTTCTGTCAAATTCAAACTCTAATTTACAATCAATATTTTCAAGTTTTAACGCTGAATAAATAGAGCCTATTTGATGACCGGTATCTAATAGTAAATATCTAATTGCTCTTTTTTCATATTTCCAAGAGCTTCTAAAATATACAT
Source organism: Arcobacter arenosus (assembly GCF_005771535.1). Taxonomy (NCBI): domain Bacteria; kingdom Pseudomonadati; phylum Campylobacterota; class Epsilonproteobacteria; order Campylobacterales; family Arcobacteraceae; genus Arcobacter; species Arcobacter arenosus. Next base: position 248,954 of record NZ_VANU01000002.1, on the reverse strand, counting down.
TACTAATCAAAGTTACAAATTTATATTGTTGATTTTTTTGAAGATAATATTCAAGTCCATCATTACTTAATTCATGGATTAAAACTAAATTATTTTCTAAAGGTTCATAATGGTAAATGCCACTTAAAAAACCTTTTACTCCTCTAATTTGAATATAAACTTCACAAGGATAAAGGCCACCTGCACTAGGATTTGTTCGAAGACTTACTTCCTCTTTACCATACTTTTTAATATCAGTGATTTTCCCAAAATTTTTTATAAATTTAAGTTCATCAAACTCATCAATTTTATACCTTCTAAAAAAATCTGGATATTTTTTATGATTTTTTGGCTGTGTTCTCCAATCAATAAAAGAAGTTTGCTCAAAAGAATTTTTGAGGGTAATTTCAGTTTTATCATGGAAAATTTGCATATAGTTTTATTTTGTTGCAGCTTTTAACATTTTGTATATTTTAGGAGTTACTGCTAAATCAATAGCCTTAAATCCATCAAGATTTTCCAAGTCTGCTTTGGCATTACACTCAAGTAACAATTTTACAAAATCCTCTTTACCTGCACTTGCACAATACATTAAAGATGTAACCCCATTAACATTTTGAGAATTTATATCTATTCCCCCATCAATTAAGGCATAAAAACAATCATAGGAATTAGCAAAACATGCATTCCATAAAGCAGAATTTCCATCAACATTTTTTTGATCTAAATTTGCCCCTAAACCAATTAACTCCCTAACAATATGGGTTTCACCCTCCCTTGCTGCTTTCATTACAGCAGAGTTGCCATGTTTTCCCTGTTTGCTAAGGTCATTTAAATCATATTCATTGGCAGATAACCATATTCTAGTTTTATCAGAAAAAGACATTTTATACACCCATCCAGTTTTCGTGGGTATGACCCTTTTGTTTGAAATTTACAACTTCCAAAAGCGTAGTTTTAAATTTTTCTAAATCAAAACTTGTTTCAATATTTGAAGGAATCTCTTTATATTTTATAAGCCCCTCTTTATCAATAATAAAAATAGACTTGGCAATAAGTTCATCACTCATATTTACTCCAAACTTAAGGGAAAAGTCTTTGAAATCATTTGAGATAAATCCATCCTCTATTGAGTACTCTTCTTTTATCTTTTTTAAATTATCATCATTGCTTTTTGTAACAATATAAACCAATATTTTTGATGAATATTCAGTTAAGATATTATGAAGTTCATTGTTATAAGCTTTTATACAAGGTAGGGTAATCATAACTTGTGTTTTTGGCGCCATCATCCCAATTACTTTTGTATCACCATTTATCATTTTAACTCTAACTGCAGGAGCTTCACTCTCAATTTTTCTTTCTCTTTTACCTAAGGTAAAAATCTCATTTTTATAAGTTACTTCCATTTATAAAACATCCTTATGTGTAATTTGGCAATTTGTATCTATTATCATTAGTGATTTTTTTAATCTTCTAGTTTCATCTCTCATTTTAAATATTTTTGAAAAATCTCTATGTTCATTTGAGATTAAATGTTCATTTAAATCAAATTTATCTATCACTTCATTGCACTCTTCTTTATTGCTTGAGGTTATAATAAAAGAGTCTGCTCTATGTTTAAAAAACTCTATGGCTTCGTTTAACTCTTTATTAAACTCATTTATATCAGGTAGTGTAATAACCACTTGGATTTTTTCTTTTGGAATTCCAATTAATCTTGTCCTTCCACTTATCATTTCAATTGCAATTGCAGGTACAATAGGTCTGTTTAGATTGATACTCATTTTATGCTCCATGATGCCTATGGGTATTAATTAAATTTGCAAGTTCAAAAAGTAAATATGAACTCCCTTCATATAAACAATCATTTTTAAGCTGATTTCCTAATCCTTCAAAATCAGGAAATCCCCTTAACATAAGTGCCTTATGATGTTTCATTGTATATCTTTCCCCATGAAAATTTGAGATTAAGACTTCACTATCACTTAGATATTTTTCAACATCTTCAAAATCACCAATTAATAAATTTTCACATTCAATCTCATCTAATAAATCATTTTTATGGGTTGTTATAATTGCTTTTATATTTGCACCTGCTTCAATAATTGTATTAGCTATTGAGATACATTGGTCTGGTTCTAGGGCTAAAACAACTGAAGAGCTTCCTATTGCAAAATGGCAATCCAATAAGGCATCTTGTAATCTTTTTCTCCATCTAACAATACGGGGATGGGGTTGTGATATATTTTTTTCTTTACATAAAACTTTAAAAAATCTATCACTCTCCTCTAATCCACCAAGTGAATCAAAATGAAAAAGTTTTATATTTTGATTTTTTTCTTTAAGTTTTTCCCCTGCTTTTTTAACAGAACTTCCAATGGAAATAACCAAAGATGATGAAGCTAAATCTTTTATCTCATTAAAACTTATTCCACCCGAAGTTAAAGCTCCTTGTTTTAATCCTAAGTGACCATCAAGGGAATCACTTAAATCAGGTAAAGCTAAAACTTCATAACCAAATAAAGCAATGGTATCTTTGATTTTTTCAACTTCGATTGGTTTTAAATTTACATTTGGAATTATTGTAACTTTTGTTTTATCTATATCTGTAGTTTCTTTTACTTTTTGATCAATAATTGCTTCAACTGATTTTGCAAAACCACTCTCTATCGAACCTTCAAAATCTGGTGTATTTACATAAACCATCTCTTGTAAATCTTTAACTAAAAGAGAAGCACCTCTTATATCATCCCCTTTTGTTTCTGTAAGACCTGTTGTAAAAAGACCTACTAAATCTGGTTTTACTTTTTTGGTAATATTTTTTATTGATTCAGATATAGAATAATCTCCCCCATCAATAACAGCTGTAATATCACTAACTGCCGTTGTTTGAACAGCAATTGGGTCATTAAAATGTCTTGTGAAGAAAACCTTTGAAAAAGAAGCACACCCTTGAGCTCCATGCATTAAGGGCATGCAGTTTTTTATACCTAAAAAACAAAGCATTGCACCCATAGGTTGAGATAGTTTAATTGGATTAAGTTGTAAAGGTTTTGAACTAATTGCTTCCATATCTATTCCTAAAGAATTTTAAGAGTAGTTGCAAGAAGTGTTCCTAAGCTAAAAATCATTTCTTTGTGTATATTTATCTTATTTATTATAAAATAGATTAAATTTCCCTTGGAGTATTAGTGAAAAAGCTTTTAAAAACACTATTTATTTTTTTTATTTTTTTTCTTACACTTCACGCAAATACTCTAGAAAAAGTATCTTTACGTTTACAATGGAAACATCAATTTGAATTTGCAGGTTTTTATGTAGCTAAAGAATATGGCTATTATAAAGAGCTTGGACTTAATGTAGAACTTTTTGAATATGATTCAGATGTAGATATTGTTCAAGAAGTAATAAATGGTGAAAAAGAGTTTGGTATTTGGGGAAGTGGCGTAATAGAACAAGCAATGAAAGGGAAACCTTTAGTTTTATTGGCTAATTATTTCAAAAGATCTCCCCTAGCAATAATCGCCCAAGGTGATATAATTTTACCATCGGAATTAGCAGGTAAAAAACTAATGATTCCTAAGTCTGATTTTAATAATGTAAATTATCAGCAAATGTTTAAACTATTTGGCTTAAATATAAATGACATAGAAATTGTTCCTTCATCTTTTAACATCCAAGATTTTATAGATAAAAAAGTTGATGCCTATTCATCTTTTTTAACAAATGAACCATATATTTTAAGAAAAGAGGGGATTAGACACAATATCTTAGACCCAAACAATTATGGGATTGAGATGTATGATGTAAATCTATTTTCATCTAAAGAATTTGTTAAAAATAATCCACAACTTGTAGAAAAGTTTATTAAAGCTTCAAACAAAGGATGGGAATATGCATTAAAACATAAAGAGGAAGTTGTAGATTTAATTTTAAAAAAATACAATACTCAAAAGAAAAGTAAAGGACATCTTCTTTTTGAAGCACAAGAAACAATAAAAATGATGCTTCCTAATGTCTATCCAATTGGAAGTGTAGATTTTAAAAAAGTAAAAAAGATGGGAGATTTTTTTATTGAAAAAGGTATGATTAAACCTTTTTATGAATACCAATCTATTTTATTTCAAAAAATAGAAAATATAGCAGACTTAACAAAACAAGAGATAAATTATATTGAAAAAAATAGAGTTGCCCCAATATCTGTAATGCAAGATTTTTCACCGTTTTCCTTTGAGATAAATGGAACTTATCAAGGTTTTGTGAATGATATTTTATCTTTATTAGAAGAAAAAACAGGTTTACGATTTAAAAGAGTTACAGGGCAATGGATTCCTAATCTTCAACGTTTCAAAGCAAAAGAAACAAAAATTATTGCTGATATTTCCTACAAAAAAGAAAGAGAAGAATTTACTTTATTTACTAAACCTTATTATGAGATACCAACTTTGATTTTTGTACGGGATGATTTTAAAGATTATAAAGGGATAGAGAGTTTTAAAGGTAAAAAAGTTGGTATTCAAAAAAATATTTTCTATGCTAAGGAAGTGGGAGAGATTGAAGGGATTGAATTAGTTGAAAATGAAAGTATTGAAGAGATGGCAAAGGCCTTAAGTTATGGGAAAATTGATATTGCCATAATGAACCTTTTAACAATGAATCACTACATAAAGAAAAATGCATTATCAAATATGCTAGCAATTGATGAGTTAAACTTAAAAACAGTAAACCGTGAAGATTTAAGATTTGGGGTAAATATTGACCAACCTTTATTATATAGTATTATGCAAAAAGGCTTAGAAGCAATAAGCGTACAAGAATGGAGAAATTTAACAAATAAATGGATTGGGTTAAACGCAAAAGAATTAAAACAATTAAAAAAAGAAACAAAAATATATAATAACGACCTTTTAACTAAAGAAGAGAAAGAATATTTAAATAAAAAAAATGAATTAAAAATATGTGTATCTCCTAAATGGATGCCATTTGAAGCAATAGATGAAAATAATAAACATATAGGAATGGGTTTAGATATCAAGGAGATAATTTCTAAAAAAATCTCCAAAAAAATCACTTTAGTTAAAACAAATTCATGGGAAGAATCATTAAACTCTGCTAAAAACAAAAAATGTGAAATTTTATCTTTATCTAAAAAAACTAAAGAGAGGTCAGAATATTTAAACTTTACTAATCCAATTTATAATATTCCTTATGTAATTGTTACTAAAAAAGATAAGTTTTTTATTGATAGTTTTGAAGAGATTAAAAACAATAAATTTGCAGTTATAAAAAGTTCTGCGGTAGAAGAGGATATACAAGAGTTTTACCCAAATATTCAAATAATACAAGTTAAATCAATTGATGAGGGTTTAAATCTAGTTCAAAATAACAAAGTTTATGGATATATAGATTCAAGGTCTTCTATTGGTTATGCCATTGATAAAAATGAGATGTATGATTTAAAGATTATTGGTAAACTTCCAATAGACTATAACCTTTCTTATGGAATTATAAACACAGAGGAAGAACTTTTTAATATTATTCAAAAAGCAATTACAAGTATTAGCAAAGAAGAAAAAGATCGAATTTTTAGAAAGTGGATAGCTGTAGAACAACAAAAAGTTACTGATTATTCTCTTGTATGGAAAGTTATTTTTGTAGCAACTTTTTTTATTCTTTTAATTGTTTATTGGAATATAAAACTATACAAAGCTAAACAGGAGATTGAAAAAACTAATATTTTGTTAAAAAAAGCTCAAAAAGAGATTGAAGATAAAAATATCGCACTTGAAAAACTTGCAATTACAGATAAACTTACAGATGTTTATAATAGAACAAAACTAGATGAAATTTTATTAGATGAAATAAATAGATGCAAAAGATTTGAATGCAGTTTTGGATTTTGTATTTTAGATATAGATTATTTTAAATCAACAAATGATAGTTTTGGACATTTAGTAGGAGATAAAATATTAATAAGTTTTGCAAAATTACTAAAAGAGTCTATTAGGGAAACTGATTATGTTGGAAGATGGGGTGGTGAAGAGTTTGTAATAATTGTTCCAAAAACAAATAAAGAGAACTTAACAGCTTTTGCCCAAAAACTAAGAGTAAAAATTGAAAATTTTGATTTTGAAAAAGTTGGTAAAAAAACTGCAAGTTTCGGAATTACAGTAACAAAAGAAAACGATACCATTGAAACTGTTATAAAACGTGCAGATGATGCTTTATACCAAGCTAAGAAAAATGGTAGAAATAAGGTATGTTTTCTTTAAAGGGTATCTACCTTTAAGTAGATACGCTCTAAAATTTTCTTTTTATATACATTAAAACACCCGTCACACAAAGCATAGCTAATGCTAAACTTGATAGAAACATTAAAACTTGTCCAAAAACACCAAAATATTCACCTGTATGTAAAGGATAAATGCTTTTAATTAACTTTTCATTTAAAGGTAAAGTACTAAATTGCTCATGTTTTATAATTTTTTTATTAGTTGAATCAATTTGTACTTGATTTCTAGCTCTATAATGTATGGCATCATTTTTCAGATAACTAATATTGTAAATACCATTTTTATTTTCAAATCTTAAATTTACCCATTTATAATTGCTAATATTCTCTTCAAAAATATCAAAAGTTTTTTGTATCTCATCTAAGGGTAATTTTAAATCTTTTTTATCATCCCCAATATCTCTTTTTAAAGGTTTACGTTGTACTTTTTCAACACCTGCAATAAAATATAAAGAATCCTTTACAAAAGAATAAGACCAAGTAAGACCTGTAATACTAGCTAATAATAAAAATGGAATAATCCACATCCCAACAGAACTATGCATAGTTGATAGAAGTTTTCTCCCTTTTGATTTAAAACTAAAGGTCAAACTTTTTATAAAAGCTTTTTTAAGCCTATCCCAATATATTATTATTCCAGTTACAATTAAAATTAATAAACATACTACAGATGCACCAACTATTTGTTTCCCAACTTTTCCTGCTATTAAACCTCTATGAATTAATTCTATGGTTTTAAAACTCTTTTCACCTATAATATCAGGTAAAATTTCCACTGTATATGGGTTTATATAGTAGTTTTTCCCTTTAAAGGCGGCTTTGCCTTTTGCCCCTTTTATTTCAACATTTATTATATATGAAGATTTTTTATCACTAAAAACAGTAAGTGCTCTAATTTTTTCATTGGGTAATTTTTCTTGAAACCTTACTAAAATCTCTTTTTGAGATAATTTATTTTCTAAGGGTTTTACTATAAAACTATTTTTATTTATAAATTGAATAATCTCTTTTTCAAAAGATAAAATTGCCCCCGTTATTGCAACAGTAAATAAAATCACTGCTGCAATTAATCCTAAATATAAATGGAATTTAAACCAAATTTTTTTATACATTTAAATCCCTATCAAAAACTTTTTTTAACACTTAAAGTTAGTTTTCTTGGCTCTCCTGAGAAAATTTTATAATCATTTGTCCCTGATTCATAATAAACTTTATCTGTTAAATTTTCAATGTTTAAATTAAATTCCCAATCTTTTTTTATATAACTTAATCCTAAATCATATCTAGTGTAAGATGGAAGCTTTACCCTTGTATTTTCAGAGGAACTAGTATAAATAGAATCTCTAAAAACCACCCCTGATGTTACTCCTAAAGTACCATTGTAAACCTTAGTAGGAAAGATATATCTAGTAAATAATTGTGCAGTATTTTTTGGAGTACTTTTTGGTTGATTTCCTATGCTAGACCCGGTAGTATATTTTGCTTTATTATATGCGTATCCCAAAGATAATTGCCAGTTTTCAGTGGGTAACCATTGAAGTTCTGTCTCAAATCCTTTTGATTCGATTTCTCCAATTGTTTCATAATAGCTTTGTCCTGAAACTTTTTCTGATACATTTTCTTTTAAAATTTTATAAACAGCAAAATGTGAGTTTAGATTTTCTGAAAAATTTAGTTTAGTTCCTAATTCAATTTGATTTGATTTTTCTGTTTCCAATCCTTGACCATTAATATCAAATCTCTCGGCAGTTATTGGGTTATAACTTTGTGCAATATTTCCATAAAAAGAAACGATATTATTTAGATTATAAATTAATCCAAGTGAACCAGTTATATTACTAGAGTATCTTGTTGAATCATCATTACAAGAACCACTTTTACAAATAAAGTCGATTTTTGTTCTATCAAATCTTGTAGCACCAACAAGTGTTAAGTTTTCATTTAAAGATAAACTATCTTGTAAATAAATGCCTGAACTATAATATTCTGTTAACCTTCTATTCCCTGAATTTGAAGATGCTGTTCCCCCTAAAACTGGATTATAAATACTAATATCTGGGGATACATTATTACTACTTCCTTGAATAATTCTATCATAGTCAGTTTTTCTATATGTTCCAGAAATTCCACTTAATAAACTGTTTTCTAAACCTAATACTTTTGTATCATAATTTAAAGTTGCATCAAAACTATGCCAATCTCTTTCATTATATTGATGTCTATTTCTTCTTTTAATAGTTTGAGCTATAGAGTTTACCGAAGTTTGTTCATATAATTTTCTTTCATCATTATGAATTACACTTCTCCATGAAAACTTTGAGTATAAATTATCGTTAAAAAAGTGATCTAAACTCAAATCAAGAGAAAAGCCTTCATCATTATCAAAATCACTCTCTTCTTGATAAACAGTATTTATAGATGCAGCTGTAGAGATATCATGATTAATTACAGCTAATCCATCGTCTGCACTACCATCTTCTTTACCATACTCCATTGAAACTAATAAAGATGTTTCATCATTTACATTCCATAATAAGCTAGGATAGATATATAGATTTTGAAAATCTACATTATCTCTGTAAGAGTTTAAATTCTCATATGCAGCAATAAATCTATAATATAGATTTTCACTTAAAGGAATATTTGCATCAAAACTTGTTCTTATCCCATTATCTTCCCCAAAAGAAGAAACACCGGACATATATGTTTGAAATGATGTTTCAAGAGAATAAGATTCTACACCATAAGGTTTTTTAGTTATTATGTTAACCATACCTCCAGGTTCCATTGATCCATATAATACAGAGCTTGGTCCCTTTACAATTTCAATTTTTTCAACATTTGATGATGAGGGTGAACCCATTCTACTAATAGAACCAGACATTCCATTTACTTTTAAATTTTCTAAACTAGTTTCAAACCCTCTAATCATAATTGCATCAGCATTTTTACCAACCTTTGTTACACCAGTTGTATAATCATATGTATCTTCTATTCTTTGTGCTTGTATATCATTTATTAGATTCTCTTTTGTAACAATAATACTACTTGGTGTTTTGTTATCGCTTTTTTCACTTTTTGTACTACTTGTTGAATAGTTTTCAAAATAAGATTCTTGTTTTTCTGTAACATAAACCTCTTCTAATTTTTCACCATGTAGTAACACTTGGCTACAAAATAATGAGAGTAAAATAATTGTTTTTTTGTTCATTATTATCCTTTGTACAATTTTTTAGAATCTATAAGAGATTTGGAATTTAAAGTTTCTTCCAACTTCATATGATTTATCAGTTGTTGATGATTGAGCAAGAAATGCACTGTGTCTTACATATGATTTATCAAAAATATTTCCAATACCAAAATTAAATGTAGTGTTTTTCATACTATTTGGATTGTATGTGAAGTTTATATCATGTACAGAATAAGTTTTTCTATCATACTTTGTTACAAGACCACTTCTTGATGAATAATTTAACCAACTATTGCCTGGTACGTATTCAGCACTATAATTTACTTTAAATTCATTTGTTAGTTTATAGTTTGCTCCAACTTTAAATACATGAATTTTTGCAGTTTGAGGGTCATAATTAATTCCCGTTGCTAAATCTTTTTGACTACCATCTGTATAGGTATGACTGGCATTAAAACCTAGTTTACCTTTAGTATATGAGAACATTGTTTCTGTTCCCCAAATCACTACATCACTTTGGCTTTCTAGGGCACTATTTCTTGTAAGAGTAGAATAGTTATCAACATTGTATCTATATATATTAAAACCAAAAATAGAATCATCAGCATTTAAAGCATTTGTTAAAGAGTAATCAAATCCAAGTTCAAAGTTGTTACCTATTTGAGCTTTAGTATCAGATGATTGTACGGCAGTTGAAGATAATAACATTGTCTCACTAAGTGCTGGACCTTTAAAAATATGTCCATAACCAGCTTTTAATGTAAGTTTGTCAGTTGCTTGATATTTAACTTTCATTTTTGGTGATAGGTGATTAAATACTCCAGAATAAATACCTCCTAATTTATAGTGGTCATATCTTGCCCCTAAAGTTAAAGTTAGTTTATCAAAAGCCATCTCATCTTCAAGGTATAAACCATAATCTTTAGTTTCACCACCATCAAAATTTAAATCTAAAGTGGAAGAATCAGAGTAAACTCTTAATGAGTCCGCTTCTATCTCTTGTTTTTCATGGGTATAATCAGTCCCATATGTGATTTTATGGATTCCCATTAATGAACTATTTCTAAAATCATATCCCATAGAACTATTTATATATTCCCTTTGGGGTTCAGTATAAGTAAGTCCCGAAGTAGTATCTGTACCAGTTGTTGCTTCCCTTGTAAGGTATTGTTTATTTGTATAAACCTTTGCTTCAAAGTTAATCAGTTCACTATCTGGGGTATAGTTATATTTTAAAGTAAGGGTATCCCTTGAGATTGAATTATAGTCATTATCATTTAAGTCCGTACCAATTTTTTCACCCGTTAATTGTCTATTTCCGCCATCTTTATATTTATTAAATGATAGTTTAAAAGTGTTGTAATCATTTGGTTTAAATACAAGTTTTGCCAAACCACTTTCTAATTTACTCTCTTTTGAATTTATTTTATCGCCATTTCCTAAATGTAAAGTCCCATCTTCGGCAATGGTACCAATTCCAACAAATTCAATCTTTTCATTTATTTTTCCAAAGACAGCAACTGTACCACTTTTTCTTTCATATCCTGATTGGTATCCTAAAGTAACTTTTCCACCAAGTTTTTCACCTTCTTTTAGAAAATCACTTGGGTCTTTTGTTTCATATACAAATGAACTATTGATAACACCACTTCCACTTAATGCTGAGTTTGGTCCAAGTTCTACAGATGTGATTTTAAGAAGAGAAGCATCAATTGTTTGATCTCCTGAGTGATGGAAAAGTTGTCCCCCTAATTTTGCCCCATCAACTGTAATATTTCCATATTTATCTTCTAAACCTCTTACATAAACTCTTTGTCCATATCTTGCATTTCCATCAACGATAACACTTGGAAGTGATTTTAAAATATCTTTAACATCACTTGCTTGTTGCTCTTCAAGTTGTTTTGATGATACTGATTTAACTTGTGTATCAAAGGCTGAACTAACAACTTCTAAATCTTCCAATTGTGTATTGTCAGCCAACAGTGAAATTTGTGCGATTAAAAATGCAGCAGTTATTTTTGATAATTTAATATCCATATTTATCCTTATATTGTGTATATTTTTGCTGGCTATTTAAGATTGGCTGGCTAGTTTTTTATTTAGTTAAAATTAGTTTATTTGACTTTGTAATTCGTAGATAGTATTCTTGTCCATCATGAACAATCACTACTGTATTTTTACCTTTAAAGATCTCTTTACTGTTAATATTTTTTTCCATTTCTCTCCAGTTTTTAAATGAAATTAAATCAAAAGTCAACGGAATATTAACAAAAAAATCTTAATTTTATATTAACAATGATAATGATTATCGAAAATATTACAATTTTTTATTATAATTAAGATAACTATTATCAATATTGATATAAAATTCCAAAATGTTAAATAAATTTCTAATGCTTACATCAGTATTTTTAATTTTGTTTGTCCATTTTACTTTATTTGCATCTACAGAAAGGAGGATAGAAAAAGTTGTAGTTAATGAGCCTCAAATGGTTCAAAAAATCTCATTACAAAAGGTGATTCTTAAAAAACCTGAGATTAAAAAAGTAGAGCAAAAAAAAGAAGTGAAAAAGATTGTCAAACAAAAGGTTCTTAAAAAAGTTGCAAAAAAGGCAGAAAAGAAAGTTTTAAAAAAAGAGATAAAAAAGAAAGAAACTATTGAAAAAGTTGTAGAAAAAACAACTACAAAAACTCAACCACAAGTTACAAAAAAGATTGTAAAACCTAAAAAAGTTGAAAAAATGGTTTCAGTTGAAGAACTTAATGTTATTAAAAATAAATATTTAAATAAATTAAGGAATCTAATTGAGGATAAAAAAATCTATCCAAATAGTGCAAAAAGATTAAAGCAACAAGGAAGAGTTATTGTCTCGTTTCTAATAACAAAAGAGGGAACTTTTAAAAATATCTCTTTAAAAGATAGCTCAAAATATAAAAAGTTAAATAAAGCAGCCCTTGAGCTTTTGAACAATATCTCAAAGTTTGAGCCAATCCCTGATGAGTTGGGAAAAAATAAATGGGTAATAGAGATACCAATAAATTATAAAATTTTAAGAGCATAGGAGAAATATGTTAATTAGTTTAATAAATCACGTAAATGAATTAAATTTGATAGATTACATCAACAGAGGTGGGACTATTGTTTATATCCTAATTGGGTTAAATATTATTGGATTTTCTATTATGTTATGGAAATTTTTAATAATTATGATAGCAAAACTAAGAAAAGAAGCAATTGCCCAAAAAATTGTGAATCAATTAGAAAACAATGATAGAAAATATGAGGAAAAAACTATTCAAAATGCTTTAAATAAATATTTAAATGGCCTTGAAAGTGGTTTAAATACAGTTAAAATCATAGCTTCAATTTCACCTTTATTAGGATTACTTGGAACAGTTGTTGGGGTTTTAAACTCCTTTGATGCCATTTCAAAATCTGGACTTGGTGATCCGGCCATTTTTTCTACAGGTATTTCCGTTGCACTTATTACAACCGTTGCTGGTTTAATTGTTTCAATTCCCCATTATATTGGATATAACTACTTAGTTGGTTTTATTGATAACATTGAACATAAAATTGAAGAAAGAGTTATTTCAAAATTATGAGAAAAAAAAGAGAATCAATTACACCTGATTTAACCCCTTTAATTGATGTTGTTTTTATATTATTGATTTTTTTCATAGTATCTTCTGTTTTTAAAAAAGAGGAATTGGCCTTAGTTTTAGATTTACCTAGTTCCCAAGCACAAGCTTTAGAAATAAAAGAAAAAGAGATTTTTATAGAACTAAGTAGGGATAAATTAGCTTTATTTGGGGAAGAGGTTTCTTTAGAAGATTTTGATAGACAATTATCTAAAATAGATAATAAAAAAAGAACAATTATAGTTAGAATTGATAAAAATGTTGAATATCAAAGAGTTGTAAAAATACTTGATAATCTACAAAAATATGATTTAAATAATCTCTCTTTAGTTACCAAAAAAGATTAAAACTATTTTCTATTCCCAATATTTGACATTAAAATAGATAGCCATTTAGTTGATTTATCTGAATCAAAGGCTATTTTTAATGTCATAGTAATAGGAACTGCTAAGAACATTCCAACAAGTCCTAAAACCCATCCCCATAAAATAAGTGAAAAGAAAATTACCATTGGTGAAAGACCTAATTCTTTTCCCATAAATTTTGGCTCAATAATATTACTAATACCTACATTGATACAAACATATAAAACAATTAAAACTAAAGTTGTATTTAAATCACCACTAACAAGTGATAATAAAATAGCTGGAATTGCTGCAATAATTGAACCTACAACGGGAACAAAATTAAAAAGCATAGCAATAACACCCCAAAGAATTGGATATTCAATATCAAAGTACATTAGAACTATAGTTACAAGAAAACCTGTAAAGAAACTGGTTGCTGTTTTAACAGAAAAATATTTTTGAATATTTGATGAAAAAAGTTTAAAATGCTCTAGTTTTTTTCTATCTTTATCAAATATTACTTTTAATTTTTTTTCAAAGGATTTTGCTTCTGCTAATATAAAAGCAATACCTATGATAATCAGTAAAAACTTAGAAAGAAAAGTTCCTATACTACCAATCAAATTTGTTGTAATACCAAAAAATGAGTTAAGATTTAAAGCATCTAAAATAGTGTTTTTATCGATTTCATAACCATAAGTTTCAGCAAAAGATACACCTTTTACAACTAAAGCTTGTAGTTGTTTTTCATATTGTGGAAGGTTTGATATAAAATCTTTTAAAGATATATTTAAAACATACCCTAAAAGGATAGTTAGTAATACAAAGCCACCTAATACAAAAAGGTAAGCTATTATTTTTGGGATGTGTTTTTGTTCTAGGAAATTAATAAATGTTGAAATAATTGAAGCTATAAAAATTGCTAAAAAAAGGATAATAACTATTTCAGCTGCAGCTTTTATCCCTGCAACAATTAAAACTAAACTTGCAAAATAGAAAAAATAGTTTTTTACACTTGTACTTTCCAAAATCTTCCTTTTCTAAAAAAACAATTATAACGAGATTCTTTTAAAGAAAGAAAGTATTTATTACTAAAAGCTTATTTCCATGGTTCTGGATTTGCAACTATTTTAAAAACCCTATTATTTACAGCGTGTGTTACATCTTTTGCTAAATTAATTAAACCAGAATATGCTCCATAACTAACTTTCTTTTCTTGGTTTACATCTACAAATGAAACTTTTTTCTTAATTGCAGTATATAAACTTCTACCACCTGCTAATAAAATATCAACATTATGCTCATCAATTAATTTTGCTTGTTCAGTTCCTGGGTCTGTCATTAAAATATCAACATATTTTGCGCAAATCTCTTTATCTTCTAAAGTTGCTTTTTTAACACTTGTTGCAACAACATCAATTCCAATATCTTGTAAAGCTGAAGCAATAGACCAAGTTTTATTTCCACCTGTATTCAAAATAGCTTTTTTCCCCTCAAGTATTTTTTTATAAGGTATTAAAGCTTCTTCTAGTTTTGCCTCTTCTTCAGCAATCACCTTCTCTGCCCTTGCAGTTAATTCTTCATCTCCAAAGGCATTTACAATACTTCTAATTGCATTTGTAGTATCACGTTTACCATAAAATGAGATAGAGATATATGGAATTTGATATTTTTCTTGCATTTTTCTTGTTAAACTAATTAATGATTTAGCACAAACAATTACATTTAACTTTGCAGTGTGTGCCATTTGGATATTTTCAATTCTTCCATCCCCAGCTAAAGTTGAAACAATTTTAATACCTATTTTCTCCAAAATTGGAGTATATTGCCACATATCTCCCGTTACATTGTATTCACCTATTAAGTTTATACCAAAGGGATGAATCTCTTCAGGTTCTTTTGTTCCTATTAGTTGATGAAGTACCGATTCTCCACCAAGTCTTGAACCTAAGTTTTTACCTCCTACAAATCCTGGAGAGTGAATAACAACAATTGGAATTTTGTGTTTTGTTTCCATTCTATTACAAACATTATCTATATCATCACCAATCATAGCTGTAACGCAGGTTTCATATACAAAAATTCCTTTAGGATTTTTATGTTCAACAATATAATCAATTGAGTCTTCAAGTTTTTTATCTCCCCCAAAAATTACATCATTTGTACTAACATCTGTTGTATATCCTGTCACAGTATTGTTTTCCCCTTTGTGGGAAGTTAATGTTTGTCTTGTTTCCCAAGAGGCTCCAATACAAGTTGAAGGAGAGTGAACAAGGTGAACAACATCAGCATATGGAAATAGTGCAATTTGAGCACCCTCAAAGGCACAACCACCAGAAGTTGCCCCTGGTTTTGGTTTATCACATGAAGATTTTTTAGTCTTATTATGTGAACACGCAGTTTCACTTAATAGTTCTCTAATTAGTTTTTTATTTACCATTGTCTACTCCTTACAGAAGGTTTCCCCTTCAGCTAGTTTTTTATTCCTTAATATGTGCAATTTCTATTCCCTTTAAGTGTTTTTTATAAATTACGGAACAGTTTTTGCATATAACCTCATAAGATAATTGCTTAGGAGAAAAAAATGTTAGCAATACCACTAAGTAAAAGTAGTTCAACAACTATTTCAGATTTATACGGAAATGCACCTTTTTTTGCATTTTTAAATACTTTAACTGGAGAGATGACAGTTGAAAAAAATGATGGTTGTGGAAGTGGCTTAGATACAGCAAAATTTGTAAAAAAAAGTGGTGCTACTAGTACTATTTTTTATCACATGGGAGAAGGTGTATTTAATACCCTTTATGAAGAGCAAGTAAAAGTATTTACTTCAAAAAAGAATTTTTTTTCAATTGATGAGATTTATCAAAAATTTTTAAATGAAGACACAATTGTAGTTACTAAAGATAATGCAAAAACACTACTTGATTCAGGTAGTACAAGTTGCACATGTGGTTCTAAGGAATAAATAATTGGAAAAAGATTTAAAATATTATGCATCTTTAGATTATCCCTTTGAGTGTTATAGTGGGGAAAATGAGCTAGGTGATGCATATTTAGTTGAATTTTTAGATTTTGATATAAAAGCGGCAAGTGAAGATTATGAAGAAGCAATAGAACTTGCCCATAAGTATTTAATAGAACATATACATAAACAACTGGTTATGGGAAATGAGCTTCCAAATCCAGGGGAAGGGAGAAATTTTATGAGACATAAAGAAGCACTAGCTGCATATAAAAGTAGAGATTTTGAAACAGCACTTTCTATTTGGGAAGAGGAAGCAAAAATAAAAAATGATAGAGCAATGGCAAACCTTGGATTAATGTATCTAAAAGGGGAAGGTGTTCAAAAAGATTATACAAAAGCTAAAGAGTGGTTTGAAGAAGCAAGTAAATATGATAACGACTCAGCAAATTTCAACTTAGCCTTAATGTATCAAACAAAAATTGGGGTAGAAGAGGATTTAGATAAAGCTATAGACTATTTTAGAAGAGCCGTAGCTAAAAACCATACCCAAGCTTGTTTTAGATTAGCCCTACTTTTACTACAAGATAGAACAAAACTTGATTTAGTTAAAGAGGGATTTGATTGTATGTTAAAAGCTGCACAAAATGGTCATGCTATGGCAAATGTACAATTAACAGGAATGGATAAACCGTTAAATGATGTTTGTGAATTAAATACTGATTTCAGAGCACAAACAAAAGAGAAACAATTAGAGATTATAAATGATGCCCTAGATAGATTTATTAGACCAATACTTTTAAAAGATGGTGGAAACATCATTTTAATTGATTACATAAGTGACCCAGAAGTTGAGATTAGATTAGCTTATCAAGGTGCATGTGTTGGATGTTCTATTGCAAGTACTGGAACTTATTCAATGATTGCTGATACTATGCAAAAAGTTATTGATGAAAGAGTTAGGATATTTATATTATGAGAATTGCATTTGCTTCAAAAGACAATATTCACGTTAATCAACATTTTGGTTGGTGCAAGGAGTTTTATATCTATGAGATTCATGGTGATGAATATACTTTTGTTAAATCAATTGATTCTTCACTTGAGATTGATGATGAGATTGAAAAACTTACATATAAAATTGAGTGCTTAGAAGATAGTGATATTTTATATGTTCAACAAATTGGACCAAAAGCGGCAATGATGGTAAAAAAATGTCAAATTTTTCCTATGCAATCAAGCCGTGAAAATGAAAAGATTGAAGATGTTCTAAGCTCTTTAATTAAGATGCAAGAAAATCCACCAATATGGATGAGAAGATTAATAGCTAAATAAAAAGATGGATAAATTATGGATACTAATAAGCCAATAGAGATTGCACCCGATATATATTTTATTGGTGCCTTTGACCCTGATATTAGAACTTTTGATATTATTATGAAAACAGCTAATGGCTCATCATACAATGCTTATTTAATAAAAACTGATGAAGGTGTAATAATTGTTGATACTGTAAAAGTAGAATTCCAAGAGGAATTTTTTAAAAAAATTGAAAGTTTATGTTCTTATGATGAAATAAAATATGTGATTTTACACCATATGGAACCTGATCATGCAGGAGCAATACCTGAGCTTATGAATAGAGTAAATAGTGATGTAAAAGTTTTAATATCACCCCAAGCTACATCTATGTTAAAATCGATTACCCATAGAGAAAATATTGACTTTGAAACTGTTTGGACAAATAAAAGTTTAAAACTTGGAAATAAAACAATTAGATTTTTAACAACCCCTTATTTACATTGGCCTGAAACTATGAGTTCTTTTGTTGAAGAGGATTGTTTGTTATTTTCAGGGGATGTTTTTGGAAGTCATTACCATGATAAAAGATTGTTTGATGACCAAGTTAGCGATTTCTTTTATGCTTTTAAATATTACTATGACCATATTATGAGACCTTTTAAATCTTATGTTTTAAATGCTTTAAAACTGTATGACAAACTTAGTATAGAGATAATAGCACCTCTACACGGTCCAATATTAAGACAAAAACCCTATAAATATATGGAATATTATAGAAATTGGAGTCAAAAAGATTATAAAGAGATTAGTCATGGGAATAAGATTTTATCAATTTTTTATATTACAAGTTATAAAAATACAAGAGACATGGCTGAAGCAATTTTCGATGGAGCTGAAAGTGTTGAAGGGATTATAGCAAATGTTTATGATTTAACTTCCCTAGAAGAATCAAATATGATAAATATTTTAGAAGAAAGTGATGGAATTTTAATTGGGTCACCAACAATTAACTCCGATGCTCCTAAACCAGTTTGGGATTTACTCTCTTGTATGATGTATCTAGAAAAACGTGGAAAAACCGGTGGTGCTTTTGGTTCATATGGTTGGAGTGGCGAAGCTGTTGATATGATTAACCATAGGCTAAAATCATTAAGCTTTAGAGTACCTCCAATGGAATCTATGAAAATAAAATTAATCCCTACAAAAGAGGAGCTAAACCAATGCTATAGTTATGGGGTAGAATTCGGTGAAATTTTAAATGGTAAAATGATTGAAATTACTATGAATTAATTGGTGATGGGTATAAACTACAGTAACTTTGACTAAAACTATTACTTATACTCATCACCTATTGATTTAATTGTTAAATTACTTATTTACCAATTTTTTCTGCGATAGCTTGGATATCGGCATCTGATAAAGAGGCAACTTGTCCTTTCATAAGAGCTTTCATTGCTCCACCGTAAGATCCATCTTTATAACCTTTTAGTGAATCTACAATCTCTTGCTTAGTCATATCTTTAATAATTTTAGATTTTCCTAAAGCAACCTTCTCACCATTTGCACCATGACATGCTACACACTTTGCATATGGATTTGCAAAAGCAACACAAGCTAACACTGAACTTAAAAGTAAAACTTTTTTCATTTCTTCTCCTTTTTTTATATTGTTTGAAAAATTGTAATAAAAAATTGTGGAAAAAAAATAGACTCAGGTCAAGAAAATATTTTTTTTATTCTATTAGTTAAATTTAATCTTATTGCACTATATCTCATAACTTTAGATAAACTTTTCCATTGAGTTTTTTCATAACATGGATTTTCACAATTTCTACATCTAGGTTTAATCTCATGGGGGCACTCTTTTAATCTATCAAAAGAGTAAGAGATTAAGGTATTACACTCCTCGCAAAGAGAGATAGAAGTTTCAAAGGAAAGATTTTTATACTTGAATTTATAAAGATTGTTTTTTTGATTTGTATGTTTATCTTTACAATATTTTGTAAAAAATCTATTTAAAGTATCAACTTCACTTTGAAATTTTTCTTCTGTCATAATATTTTTATTACCCTATTTTTATTGTTAAATATTTTTTCAACTCTATCTTGCCAAAGTTTTCCAAACTCTATTTTTTCATCATTTGTTGCTTTATTTTCCATTAGTTTTTGCATAATCTCTTGGATTTTCTTATCTGGTTCAATCAAAGTAGGATTATAGATAATTTCTACTGATTCTTTTGTATCTACTCTTGTAAACTTTACATTTGTAGTAATTTTATCATTAAATTTCATTAATCCATATCTAGTGAATCTACCATTTAAACCTTTAAAACCTAAAGTTTCAGTAGCACCTGTAATTTGGCTTATCACATTTGCAATAACTCCTGCAACACCATCTTTTGAATCCTCTTTAAAACTTACAAAAATCTCACCTCTTTTAGGGGTTTCATTTTTGTAAAGTTCTTTTAGGGCAACTTGTGTCATTAGATATGCTCCGGCAACAGTTGGACACGAGTGCCCTGCACTTTTTACTATATCTAAATATGAAAACTCTACTTCACCATTTTCCACTGAACCTAAGATTGCTGATAGTTCATCTTTTAATTTTATGGTTTCAATTTCATCAAAAAATTTTGGATATCTCATCTATTTTCCTTTTATTGTTTTATTCTTACTAATGTTTTTGCATATCTAACTGACCAAATTATAAACATAAAAATCCAAAGCCAAGAGCTAAGGTGTAAAAATCCCATATAAATCATTGAATCATTTAAAAATAAAACTGAGGCTAATATTCTTGATACAAGCACCACTTGTGTTAAAACAAATACAAATTTTGTAATTTTATCTGCAATAATTTTTTGAGCTGGTACTGCATGACCCATAACAACCCTACTTCCAAAACCTATAAGTAAAGTTGCAACAAATCCTAAAGCGAAAATATGTAATGACAGTTTTAAAGAATAAATTTCAAAAATTGATTCAATAAATAAAGCTATAAAACCTATTTCAAACCAAATAAAAGAGATAACTTTTATTGAGATAATTGCAGGAGATTTTTTATAAATATTTAAATTGATAACAATATATCCAAAAAATATCATCGCAACAAAAGAACTAATTTTTAAGAATAAAGAGAATTCAAATTGTAAAGATATACCTAAACACAAAAATATAAGTGTTGATATTTCTCTTATATATTTTGGTTTTTTCCATGATAAAGTTTGCATATATGAACTGTAAAATGCAGGAATCATTCTTTGGGCAACTAAAAAAACTAAACTAATTAAATATGAAAAAAAGATAAGTAAAGATAAATTTATTTGAAAAACAACTTCTAAAACTAAAAAAATTGCACCAAATAAAAATACTAAATTTAGATAAATTGAATCTTTTTTAAAAGTTGCACGACCTTGTTTTATTGTGTCATAAAAAATCTTTACAAAATAAAACATCACTAAAGCAACTACTATTTTTCCTATTTTTTCAAAACCAATTAAAACTAATATAGAAGCCATTTGGAAAATAAACCAAGGTATTAAATATTCGTTTTTTGTAATAACTTTTGAGCCATTAAACTTAGGCATAACAGTTATTAGAAAACCTAAAAAAGCATTTGTAAATACTGTATAGTTTAATCCAAAGCCATGAATTAAGGCAAAATCTAAAGGTAATTTTCCTAAAAACGATATAAATGTTAATAACATAGAAACAAAAGCAAAAAATATTGCAGCGGTAAAATATAACTGGTGTGATTGAGAAGTAAATCTATCCCACCATTTCTCTTCTATTTTTGGTATAAAACCATTTTGATTTGTTGAAAATTGCAAATTATTCCTTATTTAAAAAATGAAAAAACAAATATAGCAATTTTGATAATGTATATCATTGACATATGTCAATAAAAATTTAGTTCTTTTAAACTAGAATGTTAAAACAGTTTGAAAAATGGGGTATATATGTTTTTTGGTTTATTTAAAAAAAAAGAGTGGAAAAATGAAAAAAAGCCAATTTATGTTTGCAAACATTGTAAATTCACTTGTAAATCCTGTGATGAGATGTATTGTTTTACTTGTTATGCAAATAATGCTAACCCTTGCCCTAGATGTGGCAAGAGAAATATAGATTTCAAAAAGTAAAAAATCTTATATTTTTAGTTTAATTCACTAAGTCCAGAAACCTTATAAATTACATCTTTTAATTCATTCAGTTTTTTAACCACAGCATCATTACATGGTTTATCTAAATTGTATCTAGTATCCATAAATTCATATATATTGTCTATATTTGAAAACACTTCTTTTATCAATTGTTCTTTTATTTGTTCTTGAATAGTCATAGAAATTCCTTTTAAAATTATCCACTTATATGCAATTTTTATTCCCAAATTCTAATTTCTTTTCAATGGAACACTATGTGCATTATTCATTTTCAATAAAAATGCTAAAAGGAGAGATGATGAGTTGTTCATGTACATCAAGTAGCACACAAGAAAGTTTAGAACAAGAGGTAATGGATAAGATTAACAATCACCCATGTTATAGTGAAGGGGCTCACCAACACTATGCAAGGATTCATGTAGCAGTTGCCCCTGCTTGTAATATTCAATGTAATTACTGTAATAGAAAGTTTGACTGTTCAAATGAATCTAGACCAGGTGTTACTTCAAATAAATTAAGTCCTGAAGATGCTGTTAAAAAGGTATTATATGTTGGTGGTGATATTCAACAACTTTCAGTTGTTGGTATTGCTGGACCAGGAGATGCTTTAGCTAACCCTAAAAAAACATTCGACACATTTAGAATGTTACACGAAAAAGCGCCAGATCAAAAACTTTGTTTATCAACAAATGGACTTAAACTTCCAGATTATGTTGATGAGATGATAAAATATAATGTTGACCATGTTACAGTTACAATCAATTCTGTTGATGAAACTGGTGAAATTGGTGCAAAAATTTACCCATGGGTTCACTGGAATCACAAAAAAGTATTTGGAGCTGAGGGTGCAAAAATTCTTTTAGAACAACAACTAAAAGGTATTAAGATGTTAGTTGAAAATGGGATTTTAGTAAAAGCAAACTCAGTACTTATTCCAGGAGTTAATGACCAAGAATTACCAAATGTAGCTAAAAAGCTTAAAGAACTTGGTGTATTTTTACATAATATTATGCCTTTACTTTCTAAAGAAGAGTATGGTACATATTATGGATTAAATGGACAAAGAAGTGCAACTGACCAAGAGGTTATGGCTGCACAAGAAGCATGTGGTATGGATATGAAACTAATGAGCCACTGTAGACAGTGTAGAGCAGATGCTGTTGGTTTAATTGGTGAAGATAGAGGGGAAGAGTTTACTCCTGATGTATTCCAAGATATGACTTGGGAAGCTTTAGAAGAGCAATATGATATTGAAGGTAGAAAGAAAAAGCACGAAGTTATTGAAAACTGGAGAGCTGCACTTGATGCTGCGAATGATAGAATTAAAATCGAACAAGCTTCAAAAGAGGAATTAAGTAGTACAGGTGAAACAAAACTTGTAGCTGTAACAACTGCTGGAGAGGGAACAATCAACCAACACTTTGGTAATGCAACAGAGTTCTTAATCTACGAAGTTGGAGACAAAGCACTTAAGTTTGTAATGCATAGAAAAGTTGAAAATGCTTACTGTAAAGGGCCTGAAGATTGTGATGGTTCTTATCCAATTGAAGAGATTAAAAATACACTAAAAGATATTGATATTCTTTTAACAGAAAAAATAGGTGGTTGTCCACAAGATGAACTTAATACAATTAACTTAATCTCAGATGATTCATACGCACTTCAACCAATAGAAAAATCTGTTTTTGAAGCTGCAAAAAAATATTTCTTCCAAGAAAAACAGTTAGAAGCTGAATTAGGGTAATCCCTAATTCATCCCCATAATATTTATAAACGGAACACTTTTTGCATCTATTAGTTTAATACTAATAAAGAGGTAAATTAAATGTTTCTAATAAACGATACAACTTTAAGAGATGGTGAACAAGCCCCATATGTTGCATTTAATACTAAAGAAAAATTAGATATTGCTAAAAAACTTTTTGAAGCTGGTGCCGATGAACTTGAAGTTGGAATTCCAGCAATGGGACAAAAAGAGCAAGATGATCTTAAAGAGATATTAGCATTAAATTTACCTATTAGAATTATGAGTTGGAATAGAGCAACTCTTAATGACTTAGAAGCTTCAATAAATTGTGGATTAAAAGCCGTTGATTTATCAATCCCTGTTTCAGACATCTTAATAGATGTGAAATTTGGTGGAGATAAAGACAAACTTTTAAGACAATTAGAAACTGTAGTTTTAGAAGCTAAAAAAGAGGGGCTTTTTGTATGTATTGGAGGGGAAGATTCTAGCCGTGCTAACTTAGATTTTTTAAAAGAGATTATGAGTTTAGGAAAATCTATAGGAGCTGATAGATTTAGGTATTGTGATACCGTTGGGATATTAACACCCCAAAAAACATATAAAAATATAAAAGAGTTAAGTTCATTAAAACTGCTCGATATTGAGATGCATACACACAATGATTTTGGTATGGCAACAGCAAATGCAATTTCTGGTTTTGAAGCAGGAGCAATGAGTGCTAATACAACTGTAATAGGTTTAGGTGAACGCGCGGGCAATGCATCATTCGAGCAGGTTTTAATGAGCTTAACAAGACTTTTTGGAAAAAATGTAGATATAAACTCTGAAAAATTAAAATCTTTAATTCAAAGTGTTAGTCTCGCCTCAAATAGAAGAATAGATACAAATCTTCCAATTATTGGTGAATATATCTTCGCCCATGAATCAGGAATTCATGTAAATGGAATGATGAAATCAAAATCAGCTTATGAACCATTTACCCCAAATGAAGTTGGTTTACAAAGAGCCTTTCCTATTGGAAAACATTCAGGAACCTCAACTTTATTATATCACTTACAAGCAATGGGAATTAATCCCGATAAAAAAAGACTTCAAGAACTTTTACCAATAGTAAGAGAGATTGTTACAAATAGAAAAAAAGTATTAGATAGTACTGAATTAAAAGAGTTATACCTATGTTCGTTGGATATTTAAGAAACGATTTTGAAGAGGATATCTCTGATTTATTAGAAAGTGATAAACTTTTTGAATTGGAGTTATTAAAACAAACCTATAATGTATTTCCACAATATTGCTTTGCGGCATATGAAAATGGAAATATTGTTGGTGTAGTTAGTGCCTATGAATTTCATAAACACATTTTTATAAATGTTATAAATGTTTTAGAAAACTATGAAGAGGTTTTAACAAGACTTTTAAAACTTCTCATACAAAACACTTCTAGTATGAATATTTTTGTATTAATTGATTTTAAGAAAAAACAGTTTGTTGAAGCTTTTAATTTTCAAGAACATTCTCTATTTGTTAGATATATGCATAGTGGAGAAGCAGTTCCTTTTAATTTTTCAAACTCTATTGCAAAACAAGTTAGTGGTGAAAACTATGATGATGTTTCAATAAAAATTGATAAACAAGTATTTATGGACAATAGAGAAGATTACATAAAAACAGATTGTACCTTTTCAAACTCTTTAAAACTATCAACCCAAACAGGGTTTTTACACTCATATGTAGTAAATAAAAGATTTATTAGAGTTTCACCTTGGCTTATGCAAAGTGAGTCTTATTTAGATGCAGAAAAACTTCTAAGGGGTGTTTTATACTATAGGGGATTAAAAAAGATTTTCGCCTATGCTCCAAAAGATGTAAAAGAGATAACAGAGCTTTATGATAGTTATAAATTCAAAAAAGATGGTACCTATTCCTTAATGTACTTAGGGGAGAAACCTGAATTAAAGTTAGAAAATCTATATGCAATATAATCAAAAAATATATAAAAAATAGACAATAAATTTGAAAAAAGGAGATGAAATTATGGCAGGATTAACTGAAGAACAAAAAGAGAAGAAAAAAGAACTAGCAAAATACAAAAGAAAAGTTGTTGAACTTGCTGGTGTTGTTCATGATATTGTTGAAGATACTATCTGGACAGATTATGATAAATTACCAGATTTAAGTGAACAAATTGCCGTTGCTATGAAAGAAGTTAATGCTTTCAAAGAAGCACATCCATACTTAAAATAATTTGGAAATATTATGGAAGATTTAAAAAATAAAAAAATCTGCGAATGTGGAGAAAAAACAATCCAAGAAGCAGTTAATATTTTTCAAGGAACTGATCTTCCATATAAAAAAGCCAAAAAACTAGTAACTGGATGTAGTAAGACTTGTTGTAGAAAGCCTTTAATGGCTTTATATAATATGGTTGACTTTGGATTTATTGATTATGAAGAGATCTCTTTTTTAATAGATGCAATGAATGATAGGTTAAAGGGATAATAATGAGTGATATTGATGATTTTGTAAGATGGGTAAGAACTAATAGATTAGAATCTACCATTTCAACAAATGATGATGATATATTTATGATGACCCATCTAGATTTGACTAAAAAAAAGATTCGTGAATTGCCTGAATCAATTCATGTTTTAAAATCTTTGAGTGTATTAAAACTTTCAAATAATAGACTTTCTAAGCTTCCTGATTCAATTGGACAATTAAAAAATCTAAAAAACCTTCAATGTGAAAACAATCTTATTGAAAAACTACCTCCATCTATTGGAAATTTAGAAAAATTGATGATTTTAAATCTAAATGGTAATAGATTAGAAACTTTGCCTGAAGAGCTTTATAATCTAAAAGCACTTACACGACTAACTTTAGCAGCTAATAAAATCAATAAATTAAGTCCAAGTTTAGGCAATCTTACAAAACTATTATATTTATCATTGGATACTAATGAATTAAAAGAGCTACCCGACTCTTTTTCAAATATGAAAACTTTATATTATTTAGATTTGTCATTTAACCACTTAAGTTATCTTCCAGAGTCAATTTCAGCAATTGATGAGCTTGAAACATTGCTTCTTGAAGGTAATCATTTAAAAAATTTACCCTCATTGGAATCTCACGATATGTTAATAAAACTTGATTTAAGTGATAACAACCTCAAATCATTGGATTTTAATGTTAGTAAATTAGAAGATTTAAAGATATTTATTTTAGATAATAATGACCTTGAATACTTGCCAGATGAGATTTGTCAATTAAAAAAATTAACAAGTTTAAGTGTTAGTTCTAATTCTTTAATCAAGTTACCTAATAATTTAGGAAATCTTGAAAAGCTTGAAGAATTGGATATTGAGGACAACAATATTGAAAGTTTGCCAGATTCAATTGAAGAATTGATGAATCTAAAAAACCTTTATATTGGTGGAAATAAAGATTTATCAAGACCTTTAGGAATGGATCTTGAATATTGTGATGTAGTTTAACAATTTAACAAAGGAGGAGAAGACTATGAGCGAATTTGAAATTATGGAAGTAGAAGTATTAAGTTTACTTCAAAGAAATGCAGACGATGATTATGCAAAAAATACACTTGCACCGTGGATTGCAAAAACATCATTAAGAATGGGGCACTTATACTCAGACTTAGGATTAATTAGCAGAAAAGAGATGAACAGGCTTATGACTAATAACTTTGCATCTTTAGCTAAAATCAAACCAAAAGATGTAAGATGGAAAAAATACCTTTATGACTCAATTGGTAAAACAGCTCCAGCTTGTGCAACTTGTAGAGATATATCAAATTGTTTTAATTGTGAGTTAGCTTCTTAAAGAGCTAAACTCATTATATATATCTTTATTTTTTGAATAAATTTTATAAATCACTTTATCGTAAGTAAATTCAAGATAATTTGCTTGCAACCATAACCTATGGGATTTAGAAGCTTTAATTCTATCTTCATCACTAAGTTTTTTATTTAGATAATCTTCTGCTATATCATCATCTATTCCATAAATTGGGTCTCCTAATATTTTATGCCCAATTGAGTATAAATGTACTCTTATTTGATGTTGTCTGCCCGTTATAGGTGTAACTTCAACTAATGTAATATCTTTTTTTTCATTGTATTTTAAAGGTTTAATGTGTGTTATTGACTCTTTACCCTCATCTTTTTCACAAGTAGTCATCCTAACACCAATAGCTTTCCCCTCTTTTTTTAGATTTTTATCAATTGTTTGTTCTTTTTCAATTTTCCCTTCAACTATTGCAAGATATGATTTTTTATACTCTTTGTTTTCAAACATTGTTGCAAGTTTATTTGTAACCTTCTCATTTTTACCCACTAATACTAAGCCTGAAGTTTCTGCATCTATTCTATGAGCTTGGTTTGCATTCTCTCCTAAATGATACCTAATCTCATCCAAAAGAGAGTAAGGAGTGTTCTTTGATATAGGATGAATCATCAAGTTTGAAGGCTTATCAAAAATTGCAAAATCCTTAAAAATATGTAAAGGTTTTAAACCTCTAGAAACCCCCTCAAAAAGTGCTATGTAAATGCTATCTTCTCTTATTAATTCATTGATTTTGTAAGGGACATGATTTGAATCAAAAACTCTTGCTCTTGATATCAAACGATTGGCAGAACGGGGCTTGTAGCCCAAATCTTGCAACATAAATATTTGTATTTTTTTATTTTTTATAGCATCAAATTTCTTTAAAGTAAACGGCAATATTATTTCCTGAAATTAAGTAAAAATTCAACAAAAATTAAACAAAATCTTTGTCTTATTTAGATAGCATATCATACTTAAATTATCAGAAAAAATTGATAAAAACTAATAGAGAATAGATTATAAGGGATTATAGGATGGTTGAAAGATATGCTAGAGAAGAGATGTCAAAACATTGGACTCAACATGCAAGATACGCAGCATGGTTAGAAGTAGAAAAAGCAGCAGTAAAAGCTTGGAATAAATTAGGATTAATTCCAGATGATGATTGTGAAAAAATTGTAAATAATGCAACATTTTCAGTTGAAAGAATTGAAGAGATTGAAGCGGTAACTAAACACGACTTAATTGCATTTAATACAAGTGTTTCAGAGTCATTAGGAGATGAATCAAGATGGTTCCACTATGGTATGACTTCATCTGATGCAGTTGATACAGGTGTAGCTCTTCAAATGAGAGACTCTTTAAAAATCATAATTGAAGATGTTAAAATGTTAATGGAATCAATTAAAAAAAGAGCCGAAGAGCATAAGTTTACTTTAATGGTAGGAAGAAGCCATGGTATTCATGGTGAACCTATTACATTTGGTCTTACATTAGCTGTTTGGTATGATGAAGTTGCAAGACATCTTAAAAACTTAGAGGAGACTATGGAAGTTATTTCTGTAGGTCAAATCTCAGGAGCTATGGGTAACTTTGCCCACGCACCACTAGAACTTGAAGAATATGCAATGGCTGAATTAGGTTTAAAACCTGAACCTTGTTCAAACCAAGTTGTTCATAGAGATAGATACGCTAGACTTGCAACTGCCTTAGCACTTTTAGCATCATCTGTTGAAAAGTTTGCTGTTCAAGTAAGACACTTACAAAGAACAGAGGTTTATGAAGCTGAAGAGTATTTTGCAAAAGGTCAAAAAGGATCTTCAGCAATGCCACATAAAAGAAATCCAATTTTAACTGAAAATATCACTGGACTTGCTAGAACTATTAGAGCATATGCAGCTCCTGCTATGGAAAATGTTGCATTATGGCACGAAAGAGATATATCTCACTCTTCAAATGAAAGATTTTGGTTACCAGATGCATTTATTACAACAGACTTTATGTTACATAGAATGAACAGTGTAATTGCTAACTTAACTGTTATGCCTGAAAATATGATGAAAAATTTAAACTTAACTGGTGGTTTAGTTTTCTCTCAGCGTGTTTTACTAGAATTGCCTAAAGCTGGAGTAAGCAGAGAAGATGCTTACAAAATCGTTCAAAGAAACGCTATGAAAGTTTGGGAAGAGATTCAGCAAGGTAAACCAACAATAAATGAAGAGGGTGAGTCTTTATACTTAGGTCACTTATTAGCAGATGAAGACCTAAGAGCAAAACTATCTGAAGAACAAATCAGAGAGTGTTTCAACTACGATTATTATACAAAAAATGTGGATGCTATATTTAAAAGAGTATTTAAATAATTAACTTATAAAAGGGATAGGGGTTAAACTAAGATGGCAATAATGATTCAAAAAAGAAATGGTAGAAAAGAGGTTTTAGATATTACTAAAATCCAAAAGATGACTATAGAAGCTACTCAGGCTCTAGATGGTGTATCTCAAAGTGAACTAGAGCTAGATGCTCAAATTAAATTTATTGATGGAATGAGTTCTTCAGATATTCAAGATGCATTAATAAAAACTGCAGTTGAAAAAATTGATATTGATGTCCCAAATTGGACTTTTGTTGCCGCAAGACTTTTTGTATTTGACCTATATCACAAAGTTGGAAAAGTTACTCATGGAATCAAAGGTGAACCTTACTGCCATTTAAAAGATTACCTAAGATATGGAAAAGAAGCAGGAAGATTACTTCCTTCTTTAGGTGAAGGTTATGACTTAGATGAGTTAAATGATTATATTGACCCATCAAGAGATTACCTTTTCAACTATCTTGGAATCAAAACATTATACGATAGATATTTAATCAAAAATAGAGATGGTAATCCAATTGAATTACCACAACAAATGTTTATGGCAATTGCTATGTTCTTAGCACAAGATGAAGAGAATAAACAAGAAAAAGCAAAAGAGTTTTATGATGTAGTTTCAAAATTTGAAGTTATGTTAGCAACTCCTACATTATCAAATGCAAGAACAAATAGACACCAATTAAGTTCTTGTTATATTGGTTCAAGTCCAGATAATATTGAAGGTATCTTTGATGGATATAAAGAGATGTCACTACTTTCTAAATATGGTGGTGGTATTGGTTGGGACTGGAACCAAATTAGAGCATTAGGTGGAGTTATTGATGACCATAAAAGTGCTGCTGGTGGTACTGTTCCATTTCTTAAAATCACAAATGACATTGCAATTGCAGTTGACCAATTAGGTACAAGAAAAGGTGCTATTGCTGTTTACCTTGAGCCTTGGCATATGGATATTGTCGATTTCATCGATTTAAAGAAAAACTCTGGTGAAGAGAGAAGAAGAGCACATGATTTATTCCCTGCACTTTGGATTACAGACCTATTTATGGAAAGAATTGCTGAAGATTCATACTGGACTTTATTTGACCCATATGAAGTAAAAGATTTATCTGAATTACATGGTGAAGCATTTATTGAAAGATATATTGCTTATGAAAATGATGAATCAATCACTAAAGAAAGAATGAAAGCAAAAGAGTTATGGAAAAAAATCTTAACTTCTTATTTTGAGTCTGGTTCTCCATTCCTTTGTTTCAAAGACAACGCAAATAGAGCAAATCCAAACAACCATGTTGGACATATTAGAAGTTCTAACCTTTGTACAGAGATTTTCCAAAATACAAACCCTAACCACTATAAAATCAAGTTAGAATATGTAGACGGTACAATTGAAACTTATGAAGAAGATGATTTAGTATTAGTTGATGGTGGACAAGAGAAAAAAGCGAACAAAGTTACAGCTCTTGATTCTGTAAATGGGAAAAGAGTATTTATTGTTGAGAAAGAGAAAACAGATGGAGATACAGCTGTTTGTAACTTAGCATCAATTAACCTTTCTAGAATCAATACAAAAGAGGATATTGAAAGAGTTGTTCCAATTGCAGTTAGAATGTTAGATAATGTAATTGACTTAAACTTCTATCCACTTAGAAAAGTAAAAGCAACTAACTTAAAATCAAGAAGTATTGGTCTTGGTGTTATGGGTGAATCTCAAATGCTTGCGGAACAAAAACTTGTTTGGGGAAGTAATGACCACTTTAAAAAGATTGATTCAATTATGGAAGCAATCTCATACAATGCAATTAAAGCATCAAGTGAACTTGGTGTTGAAAAAGGTGTTTACCCAACATTTGAAGGTTCTAACTGGTCAAAAGGTATTATGCCACACGACCATGCACCACAAGCAGTTAATGCACTTGTAGATAAAGACCTTTTTGATGCTGGATATGATTGGGATGCATTAAGAGAGCAAGTTAAATCAAAAGGTATGAGAAATGGATACTTAATGGCAATTGCTCCAACTTCATCTATTTCAATCCTTGTTGGAACAACACAAGCTATTGAACCAGTTTATAAAAGAAAATGGTATGAAGAGAACTTATCAGGACTTATCCCTGTAGTTGTACCAAACCTTAGTCCTGAAACATGGACATATTATACACCTGCATATGATGTTGACCAATTAGATATTATTAGAGCTGGTGCAGTTAGACAAAAATGGATTGACCAAGGGCAATCTTTAAATATCTTTATGAGTTTAGATAAAGCAAGTGGTAAATACCTACATGAGATTTATATGTTGGCATGGAAACTTGGACTTAAATCTACTTATTATTTAAGATCTCAGTCTCCTGAAGCATCAAATGATGTAGAGGATAGAAGTATGGAATGTTCAGGTTGTCAATAAGATAACCTTACATTTTTGTCATACAAAAAGTTTTGTAAATTAAATAAAATATCAAAAAATATAGAGGAAAATTAAGTGGGAAGAAAAACAATATATAACCCAGAATCAAAAGAGAACTTAAACGACAGAAGAATTTTTGGTGGAAACCCAGATGGTATGATTAACTTTACTAAGATGAAGTACCAATGGGCATTAAATCTTTGGGATACAATGGAAGCAAATACTTGGTTTCCTAAAGAAGTTCAAATGACAGGAGATGCAAAAGATTATAAGTATCTTACTGTTGCAGAAAAAAGAATGTATGACTTAGTTTTATCTCAATTGATTTTTATGGATTCATTACAAACAAATAACCTAATGGATAATATCAATCCATATATCACAGTTCCAGAAATCAATGCTTGTCTTTCAAGACAATCTTATGAAGAAGCAAACCACTCTAAATCATACGCAGTTATGGTTGAATCTATTTCTGATAATACAGATGAGATTTATGATATGTGGAAAACAGATGCTAAATTAAAAGAAAAAAATGATTATATCGCTGCTGTTTATAAAAACCTTGCAGGTGATATTACTGATGAAAAAATCGTTTTAGCAATGTTTGCTAACCAAATCTTAGAAGGTTTATATTTCTATGCTGGGTTTGCTGCTATGTATGCACTTGGTAAATCAGGGAAAATGTTAGGTTCATCTCAAATGATTAGATTTATTCAAAGAGATGAAGTAACACACTTACTTTTATTCCAAAACATGATTAACTCAACTAGAAAAGAAAGACCTGATTTATTCACACCAGCACTAGAAGAGCAAGTAAGAGCTATGTTTAAAAAAGCTGTTGAACTTGAAGCTTCATGGGGAGCATATGTAACTCAAGGTCAAATCCTTGGATTTACAGATGCAATTATTGAACAATATATTCAATACCTTGCAGATAGAAGACTAGAAGCAGTTGGATATAAACCAATGTATAATGTGAAACACCCTATTCCATGGGTTGATGGTTATGCATCGTTTAATGATCAAAGAACTAACTTCTTTGAAGGAAACGTGGTAAATTATTCTAAGGGTTCGATAGACTTCGACGATTTTTAAAAAAGAGTTTCATTAATAACTCTTTGTTGGAATTTCTGCGTTATCGCAGAAATTTCACTAGTCACTTACTACAGTAAGCTCCTAATAAAATCTCCACTCTAGCCTTGAACTTCCTAAAAAATTGCAATCACTAAAACTCTTTTTAGATATAATATTTAAACTTATTGATAAGGAAAATGAATTTGAAAAAAATTATAGGTTGGACATTATTTGTAATTGGACTGATATGTATTTCTATTGGTATTGAAATAATATGGTCATCAGTAATAATGGTTTTAGGAATAGGAATAAGTCAATATAAATTTACAAGAAGTAGTAACATAAAAGACAATATATTAAAAAGTCAGAATATTAAAAAAATAAGAAAATTGATAAAATAAAAATAAAAGGTAGAATATGTTTAATTTTAACTTTTAGTGGATTTGCTTTTGCACTGACTACTCAAGTAAGACATTTAGCTGGATATTTTGTGAATGACATTTTATTTGTGTTGTTATTTATTTTTATAGCTTTAGTAGGAATGTATTTGTCTACGCCATATTTGGAAAAAGTGATGAAAGAAGGTGAGTGGTAAATTAATAAAGAATAAAATAGAATTGAGTGTGTAGTCCTAACAAAAATAGAAATATGATTCATAATGACTTATTAACTGAAAAATATTTATATGAAATGGAAAATTTGCGCCATATAAAACCCAGCCTTTGTTAAAGCCAAGGATTTTGGAATAATTTTTGGTAAAGAACGAGTATGTTTGAATAAAAAGAGTGACTAACTCACTCTTTTTATGAGTTACGCAGTTCAAAAAATTATGAGAAAATTCAAGGGAAGTCGTAAGACCTTTAACAACTTGGCTGGTTGTTTTTGCCATACTTTTTTCAATAAAAAAGTATGAAAGCGAAGAACAAAAGTTCTTCAAGAGAAAAATTATTCCAACTTAGAAAATTATGATAAAATACCAAAAAAGTTAAAGACCTCAAACTCTTTAACCACTTACGTTCTTCCTATTAAAAAAGAAGAAGAAATAAAATGGAAAACAATGATACAAGAATCAACCACATTAGCGACAATCACACAACTTATACAAGTATCAGTTGCACCAGTATTTTTAATAGCAGGTGTTGCCGGGCTTTTAAATGTATTTACAGGAAGACTAGCAAGGATTATTGATAGATTAGAGAAATTAGATAACTCATTAGTTCAAGCAGAAGAAGAAAATCCAAATTTTAAGATGACAGAGGCTCAAGAAAAAAGAAGAAAGTTTCTAGTTAGACGTATGCAAAATATAAATAGAGCAATTTTCTTTGGTACAACTACAGGGTTTATGATTGCCTTAGTTATCTTTAGTATATTTGCAAGTTCATTGATGAATTTTGATGCACATTTTGTGATATCTGTTTTATTTATTTTTTCTATGGTTTCACTAATTGTTGCCTTACTTTTATTTTTAATAGAGATACATGATACAACATCATTTATCAAAGGGAAAAGTCACAATATCAAATTAAAGTAGTGAATAAATCTTCATTACTTTACATTTTCTTCAACTTGTTATAAAATCTATATTATGGAAATAGGAAACAACACTTCAACATACGGCTTTAATGTCGACTATTTTTCAAGGGCAAATGCTCAAAAACAAATTGTGTCAGAAAAAAATGGGACACAAGAAGATACAAGAGGTCTTGAAAAAAATGATGCCTCAAAAAAATCTGAAGAGAATAAAGAACAATCAAATAAAAATAATACAGAACTTACCCAAGATGAAAAACTTCAACTAAACCAATTAAAAGCTGCAGATACAAAAGTTAGAGCCCACGAAGCAGCACATCAAAGTGGTCCAGCAGCTTCAGGTGGAGCTTCTTTTACCTATGAAAAAGGGCCAGATGGTGTTATGTATGCAGTTGCAGGAGAAGTTCCTGTTAGAATACAAACAGGCTCAACTCCTCAAGAGAGTATCTCAAATCTACAAGGTGTAATTGCTACAGCATTAGCTCCAGCAGACCCAAGCCCTCAAGATTTATCTGTAGCTTCAAAAGCTAGGGTTATGTTAATGAAAGCTCAACAAGAGTTTGCACAAGAGATTCAAGATAAGTTATCAAAATCAAATGAATATTCCCAAAATGCAATAAATCAGTATGAACAAAATAGTAATTCTGAATCAAATGATAAAAGTGCAGAGATAACAGCTTAAAACAAATCTGCTAAAGTAGCTCCAAAAAAATAAAATTTTTTTATTTAGAAAAAGTATCAATATTTATATTAATACTCTATTCTAAAATAATTGGCAGAACGGAAGCTACTAAAAGTAATGCCATAAAAATATTAAAGATTCTAATACTTTTTGTATTTTTAATAAATCGTTTTAAAAATACTCCCCCTAATGCCCAAGTATTACATGAAACAATAGCTGAAAGTAAAAAGATAAAAGTCAAAATTAAAATTTGTCCATAGTTATCCTCTTTTGCTGTTATAAAAATAGAGATAGCTGTAACACCCATAATCCAAGCTTTTGGATTAACCCACTGAAATATAGCTGCTTGTAAAAAAGTAAAAGGTCTACTATCTCCATCCTCCTTCACATCATAGGTACTTGTATTTGTAGCTATTTTATATGCCATCCAAACAAGATATAAAATTCCAACTATTTTTAATACAGATAAAACAATAGGATATTTTTCAAAGATTATTCCCATTCCTAATCCAATTAATAAAAGCATAAAAGGAAACCCAACTATAATTCCCCCTATATGAGGAATAGTTCTTTTAAAACCAAAAGTTAAACCTGAAGATAAAAGCATAATATTATTAGGTCCTGGTGTAATTGCACTTGTAATTGCAAATGTTCCTATAGAAAAAAGCATAGTAAGGGTAAAAAAATTTTCCATCTATTTCTCTCCATATAATTTTAAATAAATTTTCTCTCCAAAAGAATTAACAACCAATGCTGAAACAATTAAAAATGATGCAAGTATTTTTATTAAACCAATTTGTTCATGAAATATAAAATATGAACCCATAAGTCCAAAGATTGGTACTAACAATGAAATTGGAGCAACACTAGACACAGGATATTTATGTAACAAATTATTCCAAACCCAATATCCAAAAAGTGTTGTTGGATATACTTGAAAAAGAATAGAAAATATTGCTGTATTATCTAAATGTTCAAAAAAACTTGTAAATACAATCTCCCCTTGTGTAAAAAATGCTAATACAAAAAGAGGAAGAGGAGAAAATATACTAGCCCATACCATAAAAGAAAATAGGTTTTTTGTTCCTGCTTTCTTTACAATTATATTTGTAAAGCTTAAAGATAGCGCAGCAACTAAAATCAAAACTAATCCAATAAAAGTAACCGAACCATCAGTTACGCTAATAATTAATGTCAACCCTAATATTGCAATTGCAAATGCAAATTTTTTTAGAATATCTATCTCTTCTTTTAAAAACAATCCCGCAAGAATAACAGTAAAAAATGCACTAAACTGTAAAATAAGTGATGCCATTCCAGCGGATACTCCAAAATATATCCCTAAAGATACAATTCCCCATAAACCAACTCCAAAAAGTAAGCCATAAGTAATTATATATTTCATACTTACATTTGGTTTTTTAATAAAAAATATCAATGGTAAAGAGCATAATAAGAACCTCATTCCTGAAAGTATAAATGGATCAAGAGAGGTTAATCCTAGTTTTATTACAGAGAAATTAACTCCCCAAATAAATGTAATTAATATAGCTAATAAAAAATCTTTTTCTTTCATAAATACTCTTTTTAAAAATAAAAACATATTTTAGCTGTAAATTTTTTTTTACTCTTTACTATTTATGTTATAAAAGTTATCTATTTTTGTCATAAAAAGTGTTATAATTTGTTTTACTTTTTATTAAAGGTTGTTGATTTGCAAAAAAGAAAGACATATAATAAAAATATTCAAATAGTAAACGACACTATGTTTTATATTTATGAACATATTGATACAGATATAAATATAGATGAATTAGCGGCAAGTTTTGGTATAAGTAAGTTTCATTTTCATAAAGTATTTAAAGAGTATATGGGGATAAATCTATATGAAACAATAAAATCAAATAGATTACAAAAAGCTTCAAGTCTTCTTTTGACAAATAAACTTTCTACAATTACAGAGATTGCAAATTTATGTGGATATAGTTCTCAAACATCTTTTATCAGAGCTTTTAAAGAGAGATTTCATCAGACACCAAAAGATTGGAGAAATGGTGGATATAAGGAATATTCAAAATTAATTTTAGAAAAATCAATAATCTCTTTTTATAAAAAACCTGATTTTAATATGCTTCAACCAAAAATTGTGAAAACTACTCCAAAAAAAATGTATTATATTCGAAATAAAGGCTATATAACAGAAGATGCAAAAAAAGTATGGAGACAACTATTAGCTTGGGTTTATACAAATAATATTAAAGAATACGACCAAATAGCAATCTATCATGACAATCCTGCTATAACTCCCCATGAAGATTGTTTCTATGTTGCAGGGATTATTCCTAAAGAGGATATTGATTTATCAAATACTAGTTTGCCCTCTTTTATGACCCCTGAAGCATTATACGCCACCTTTGAAATAGATGGGAAAATAGGAGATGTTCTTAGATTTATTCAGTGGGTATATCATGAATGGTTACCTAAAAGTGGCTTTGAAACTACAATAAAACCATCTTATGCAATATTTAGAAAAAACCAATTTTTAGAAGAGGATGAAAAGTTTGAGGGGACTTATTATATCCCTATTCAATATATTTAATCAAAAACTCAAATAATTCTTAAAATCTTTGTGATAAACTACATCACTTTATTTTGGAGTTCAAAATGTTTACAGAGATAATTACACCTAGATTTTTAGAAACTGATGCCCTAGGACATATAAATAATAATTCTTATGGAGTATGGTTTGAAGCTGCAAGGGATAAGTTTTTTCGTATTTTTAATCCCAATTCAAATATAAAAGAGTGGAATCTAGTTATGGCTCATAGCTCTTTTGATTTTTTAAGTGAAGTTTTCTGGGGAAAAGATGTTGTTATAAAAACAGGAATTTCAAAAATTGGAAACTCTTCAATTGAATTGGTTCATGCCGTTTATCAAGAGAATAAATTATGTACAACAGGAAAAGCTATAATCGTTCATTATAATTTTAAAACGAAACAATCAATGAAAATACCTGATAATATTAAAGATAAATTAGAAGAACATATTTTTCAAAAAAATTGGCCTAAAGAGATAAAAGAATTAGGAGATTAAAATGATAAATGTAAATAGACTAGACCACTTAGTTTTAACAGTAAAAGATATAGAAAAAACTGTAGATTTTTATACAAATATTTTAGGAATGCAAAAAGAGATTTTCAAAGTCTCAAGAGTTGCTTTAAAATTCGGAAACTCTAAAATAAACC
This sequence comes from Arcobacter arenosus, assembly GCF_005771535.1. Taxonomy (NCBI): domain Bacteria; kingdom Pseudomonadati; phylum Campylobacterota; class Epsilonproteobacteria; order Campylobacterales; family Arcobacteraceae; genus Arcobacter; species Arcobacter arenosus. Next base: position 210,170 of record NZ_VANU01000002.1, on the reverse strand, counting down.
TACATGAACTTGGAAATGAATTTGAACCAAAAGCACAAAATGTAAAAGAAGGCAGTGCAGATTTATGTTTTATTGTAGATAACTCTTTATATGATGTAAAAGCTTTTTTAATTTCACATAATATAGAAATAGAAGAAGGTATAGTTAAACGAACAGGAGCAAATGGAAACATCCAATCAATTTATATAAGAGACCCTGATTTAAATCTAATAGAACTATCTACTTATATCTAAAACCTTTCCCACTATATGAACCTCATCTTTATTATAAACTAGATGTGAAAACTCTGGGTTTATAGAAATAAAGTTCTGGGAAGTTTCATCATACTTTTTAACCCACATTTTACCTTCAAAATGAACCACATAAATTTTTTCATCTAAAACTATTTTTTGTGATAAATCTACAACAATTACCTCTTTATCCAAAATCTTTGGTTGCATTGATTTTCCATCTACAATTAAAGCAAAAAGAGACTTTTCATTAAACTCTTCATCATTTATTAAATCCCTTTGTATTATTAGTACTTTTGTTTTATTATCATCAAAAATATCTATATATTCTAATTTTATAGTATCTATTTTAAATCCTTTTTTATAAGTAATATTACAAAAATACTCTTGTGAAGAACTAAAAAGATATAATTTTAAATGGAATTTGAGATTTTAATTTATATCACTATTTTTTTAACTCTTGCAGCCTTTGTTCATGGAAGTGTAGGGTTTGGCTTCCCTATGATTGCAACACCACTCATAGCAATGTTTACAGACCTTCAAACAGCTATTATTTATACACTTATTCCAACACTACTTGTTAATATACTTAGTATTAGAAGTGAAGGAAACTTCTTTGAAGCTGTAAAAAAATTTTATCCTTTAGCTATTTTAGCTATGATTGGTAGTGCTATAGGTACTCAAATTATAATTTACTTTAACACCGATTTATTCAAGTTTATTCTAGTATTTGTAATTCTTTTATATTTGTTTTTTGATTACAAAAAAGTAGAATTCCCTTTTATTCGTGAAAATCCAAATATCTCTAAAACTATATTTGGGATTGGCTCAGGAATAATTGGAGGTCTTACAAATGTAATGTCTGCTACATTAATCATATATGTTTTAGAATCAAAGTTTACAAAAAAAGAGATAGTTCAATCTTTTAATATCTGCTTTTTATTTGGTAAAGTAGTTCAAATTATTCTTTTCACTTGTGCAGGTATTTTTACACAAACAGAGATATCTCAATCTTTATTGCCATTAGTTTTTATTTCAATTGCTATATTTGTAGGTATTAAAATTAGAAATAAAATAAACCCAGTTGCCTATGCTAAGATGGTTAAAGGGGTACTTTTTTTAATAGCTATTGCCCTTTTTATTCAGACAATTTAAATATTTACAAAAAACTATTTTTCTAAAAAATTGTTTTTGATTCTTTCTAAAAGATTGCAAACAAGTTCCTTTTCCTCTTCTGTAAAACCTTTATATGTCAAATCTAAAAGTTTTGTAGAAATCACATCAATTACAATATATTTTGTATCAAGCCCTTTTTTTGTGAGCCTTACTAAAGTACTTCTACTATCATCTGTGTTTTTTAACTTTTCAAGAAGTTCCATTTTTTCTAGTTTATTTACAAGTGCCGTAACTGTGGACTTATCTTTATTTATCTCGTGGGTTATTTTACTCATAGGAACACCCTGCTCATTATTGTAAAGAACTACAAGAATACTTCCATGAGAGGGTGCTAAACCATCAAGATTATGTTTTTTTAATTCCTCAACAATAAGCTTGTTTGCACTATTATCAATAGTTGCTATTGTTGAAATAATTGAATTTGTTTCAATCATTAGTTTTATATCCTACTATTTTTATTAAAATAATAACCATAATTTCTTTAAAACTATAAAGTTCAATTAAAATTTCCCATTATTATTTAGCCATTTTTCTTTAGATGGAATCTCTTCTATTGTATCCCAATGTTCTACTATTTTTCCATTTTCAACTCTAAATAGATCATAAAAAGAGTGTGCTTTTCCATGCCATGAACCTTCACTTACAGTTAAAACAAAATTACACTCACCAAGTATTTTATGAACTTTTTTGTAAATGAACATATCGTTTTGACTAATTAGATAATCTATTGCTTCTTTTAAACCATCAAGTCCATCTTTTACATATGGATTGTGTTGTAAATATTTTTCAGTTGAAATATATTCTGTGATTTTATTAGGGTTTTTACCCAATAAAATATCTTGAACAAAGTTTTTAACTAACTTTTTATTTTCTTGAGTCTTATCTAAATCAGTAATATTACTTTCCCCATCAATTTGACCTCTTCCACTTGCAGTTACTTCAACAACTTCTTGAAGATTGTCCCAATGTTCTACAATTTTTCCCTCTTCAAATCTAAAAATATCAAAACCAATTTTTGGACCAAAAAAATTGTATTTTGTATGGGTAAATACAAAATCACCATCTTCAAATACTCTTTTTACATCAACTTTGGCACTATTTTTAGGAAGTTGTGATAAAAGTTCACCAAAACCTGATATCCCATCTTTAACAGCTAAATTATGCTGAATATATTTATTAGGATTAATATACCCTACTGGCTTTGTATTTCCATTCTCTATAGAGTTAAGTAGCTCTACAACTTTTTGTTTGTTTGTAATCATTTCATTCTCCTTTGATTGTTGAGCAAATACACATCCACTAAACACCGAAGCAACTAAAAAAGATGCTAAAAATTTTTTTGTCGTAATTAATTTCATGTTTATTCCTTTTTATTTTAGTTTGATATCCAACTAAACAGATAAGTGAATTATAGTTTGATATCAAACTAATGTCAAGTCTTTTTAAAATTTTTTTTAAATTTGTTAGTTAATGCTTATCTTGAAAGTGGCAAAGTAAAGTAATATTGATGAGGAGGGAGTTTTTAAAACGCATCCTCTTTGTGGTAGTATTTATTTACCCCATTAAAACCTTCTAAAAAGTACAAAAAGTGATTTACAGTTCTAATCTCTTCTTCTGTAATTTTTCCTTTTAAGCTAGGCATTGTATCAAAGTGTTTTACAACACCTTCAAGACAAATTGATTTTGATTTATTAGGATTATTTACATATTCTACTAAGAAATCTGCAGTTTCCATTAAATGAAATTCCCTATCATCTGGGCTTCCAATTTGAGATTTTAATCGAAATGAGATTTGATTTCCCGTTGGGGCTAAAAGTTTAAGGGTTCTATTATCCTCTTCTAAAAAGTTTTTTAAAAGAGTTTGCATTTGTATTGATTTTTGATGACAGCTACTACATTTTGCCTCAAATATCTTTTCCCCTTCATTATACAACTTTCTGTCAAATTCATCTGGCAAAGCAAATAAATAACTAATAAAACAGAAAAATAAGGCTACAACTTTCATTATTACTCCTTTTTATTTAACAATTTAAACATCTGGGCTAAATTCTCAAAGTCCTTTTCATTTAGGTTGTAAACTTGTGCTTGCATAATACCCCCTAAACCACTTATATTTTTATTACTATTTTTATACTCTTTTAACGATTTTATAAACTCTTCTTTTGATAATTGTGAAATCTTAATACTTCTACCTAATGCCGCAATTTCGCCTTTTACACCATGACATGCAACACATCTTTTATAAACATCATTTATATCATTAGCTAATAGATATGAACATAGTGATATTAGAAAAAATAAAGTTAAAATTTTATTCATATATATTGCTCCTTTCAATGCATTTTTAGATTATATTTAAATGCAAACAAATTAAACTTAGAATTTTTTGTTAAATAAAATACTTATTTTTCCCCTTGTTTTAAAGAATTTTGATTAACAATAAGATAGAATGTTATACAAAAATAAAAAAAAGATTAAAAATGAGTTCAGAAAAAAAAGTAATAATTCTATTTTTATTGTTAATTGTATTTATTGTTGGTTGTGTTTATAATCATTTACCAGAAATGATGAAAAAACAACAAGAACTTCAAAATGAACCTAAACAAGAAGTACTTTCAGATAATAATAAAGAGCAAGAACAAATTTTAGTAGATGAAAAACCTAAAGATTTAGAAGAACCAGTAATTCATCAGGATGAAACTTTAGTTGAGCCTAATGAAACAATTCAAGAAGAACCTCCAATTTTAGAAAATACTACAAATGAAACCCAAGATGTAGTTGAAAAAGAAGAAGAGATTATTGAAGAACCAAAAGAACCTTTAATCACGACTCCAGAGAATTATATTAGAGAGGGTGATGAAAAAAGAATTGAAGAGTTATCTTTTCCAACACAAGAACTTCAGCTTCAAATAAATGAATATATAGATAATAACCCAATCTCATTTAAAAGAGGTAAATATACAATTGCAAACAATAAAAGTGTTGACTCAATAAAAGAGATTGTTAGAATTTTAGAAGAAAATCCAAATATAAAATTAGAAATTGCAGGGCATACTGATGCAGCAGGTTCAAAAGATGTGAACTTAATATTTTCCCTTGAAAGAGCGAAAACAGTTGTAAAAGTTATGGAAAACCTTGGAATTGATGAAAATAGAATTAAGGCAAGAGGATATGGTGAAGGTATCCCCAAAAATGCACAAAATGTTTATTCTCCTGAAAACAGAAGAGTTGAATTTAATATTGTAGAGGAATAAAAAGTGATAGAAATAGCATCGGAAATGGTTTTATGTTTAGTAATTGCAGCGATAATTGGTATCCTAATTGGATTTATAATAGGAAAAGCCTTTGGAGGAGATAGAACCCCTGTTTATAACACAGTAACAGCCCATGGTGGTGCAGCAGCTGGTAATATCTACAATAAACCATTAATAAGAAGTGCCCCAAGACCAAATGGAAAAGATATATTAAAAAATATTGAGGGCATTGACGCTGAGTTAGAAGAAAAACTAAATGAATTAGGGATTTATCATTTTGATCAAATTGCTAAATGGAGTCCAAAAAACTGTCACTGGATTGAAGAGTATTTAACTTTAGAAGATGACCAAATTAAAGAACAAAATTGGGTAGAACAAGCAAAAGGCTTATCAACTATTGTATAGCCTTCTGCCTAATTAAAGTTTTCACACAAACTTCTATCATATTATAAACCTTATCAAACCCTTCAAATCCATCAAAAAAATAAGGGTCTGGTACATCCTCTCCGTCAAAACCAAAATCTCCCAATTTAAGAGGATTTTTACAACCTAATTTTTTTAGATTTTTGATATTAGAATCATCTAATCCTACAATAATGTCATATTTTTCAAAATCCTCTAAAGTTACTTGTCTTGCCCTTTGAGAAGAGATATCAATTCCATTGTCTTTAGCAACTCTGATAGAGTTTTCACAGGGTGGTTCACCAATATGCCAACTTCCAGTTCCTGCACTTTCACATACCAAATCAATATTGTTTTGATTACAATATTCATTTGCAATGCCTTCGGCTAATGGCGACCTACAAATATTACCTAAACATACAAAAAGTATCGATTTCATTTGTTTTTTAATCCTATATCGATGTATTTTCTAATCTTGCTAATCTCATTTAAATCCAACTGCGAACTTATAACTTCTTTAGAGTCGTCTCTAGTTTCATCTCCCCATGGTGAGATTACTCCACTCCCTTTTGCCATATTATCATCTGCACTATTTGCAATTAAGACATAACATTGATTTGCTATAGCTAAGGCCTTTGTCATAGTTTCAAAATGGGTTTTTCTTTTAGCTCCCCACATAGATGGATTTAGAATTAAATCTGCCCCTAAAACCTTCAACCAATATTCAGGAAATCTAATCTCAAAACAGATTAATGTTGCAATTTTAATACCATCAATCTCAATGATTTTCATATTTTCTAATTTACCCTTTGCAAAATGTGCAGGCTCATCACCAAGGGGGAATAATCTATGTTTTGACTGACTATGGATAACTTTTCCCTTATGAAAAATATATAAAGTGTTGTAATATTCAATATCCTCTTTTTCAATAAAAGTTAAAGCTATTGTTTTATTTTGTGAAAGTTTTTTTATTTTTTTCTTTGCTTTTATTGCAAACTCTGAAGCTTCATCCATCCTATCATATGAAAAACCTGTCAAACAAAGTTCAGGTGCTAAAATAAAAGAGCCATCTTCACATTTTTCGATTAATTCTAGTAATTTATCAAGATTTTTTTTAAAATTTTTTTTAGTTTTTGTTTGTAGTGCTATTAATTTCATTTAATACCTTTTTAATCAAATTTTCTACTGCATTTTGATATGTAAGTGCAGTTGCATGGGAACTTGCTTCATATTTTGTAACAATTACAGGATTTGTATTTGATGCTCTAATCAATGCCCAGCCATATTCAAAAATAATTCTTATACCATCAACACAAATTATATCATTTATAATAGGAAATCCCCTTTGAGGATTTGTAATCAATTTGTTAAGTTTATCTATTATTAAAAATTTTTCCTCATCTTTAACCTCTATTTCTATATTTGAACTTGTATAAACTTTTGGCAGTTTTTCCACCTCTTTATCTAAATCAAATCCTAAATGAACCAATTCTAAAACTCTCAAAGATGCATATATCGCATCATCAAAACCATAATATCTATCATTAAAAAAAATGTGTCCTGAAACTTCTGCTGCTAAATCTGCATTTAACTCTTTTAGTTTAAGTCTTAGATTTGAATAACCAGTTTTATTCATAATAGTTGTTCCATGAGTATTTATCTCATCAAAAATATTTTGTGAATAGGTTACTTCCCCAATAATAACTGGATTTTTCATTGTCTTAGAAAAAAGATAAGCTAAAGTATCACCTTTTATATCATGATTTCTAGTTAACACAGCTATTCTATCCGCATCTCCATCAAAGGCAAAACCAAGATTTGAATCTATTAGTAAAGCTTTTAAATCGAGTAGATTTTCATTTTTTGAGGGGTCTGGATGGTGATTTGGAAACTCCCCATTTGGTTTTGTATAGATAGCTTTATAATTTAAATCTAATTTATCAAAAATCTCTGTTATTACAGTATCTGCTACACCATTTCCACAATCTATTGCAAAGGAGTTTGGGAGTGATTTTAGATGTTTAAATTCCTTTACCATATAATCAATATATAAAGATTTTGCATCTATTTTTATAGCTTTAAAATTATCTTCTATTTGAATATCTTTATTTTTAACTATTTCTTCATAAAGACCAAGTAATTCTTTATCAAAAAAAGGTTCATTTTTAAAGGTGATTTTAAAACCATTATATTTTTTATCATTATGGCTACCTGTTATCATAATTGAAGCATGGGGTTTGATTTTTTTATCATCTATTTTATACTCTTGATATGAAGCAAAATAATTGACCCCTGTAGCAACAAGTCCTATATCAAGAATATTACAAGAGGCTTTATTTAATCCAGAAACTAAACCATTAAAAAGCTCTTTTGAGTGTGTTCTTATATCATATCCAATAACAATATATAAATCTTCATTTATCTCTTTTTTGAGTCTAATACCAAGAAAATATCCAATCTGTTTTGCTTTTTTAAAATCTAATTGTGTTGGGACAAGCCCTCTAATATCATATTGTCTAAATATAGTTTTATCAATCATGGGTCTCTTTTTGTATAATAATAGCTATTATTATACTCAAAAATTCTTTTCTTCTAGATTTAGTAAAAACTCTTTTTTATCAACACCACTTGAGTAACCACCTAAAGTTCCATTTTTTTGTATTATTCTATGACATGGGATTAAAATTGAAATCATATTTTGACCATTTGCATTTGCAACAGCTCTAGAAGCATTTGGTTTTTTTAAAAGTTGGGCTTCATCTTTGTAAGATATTTTTTCACCATAAGGTATTAGTTGTAAAACTTTCCATACATCTTGTTGAAAAGGTGTACCTACTAATTGCATAGGAATAGTAAACTCTTTTCTTTTCCCTTCAAAATACTCATCTAACTCTTTTTGTAAACATTCAAAATATTTATTATGTGCAGGTATTGCTTCTGTATTAAAAAACTTTTGAATCTTTTCAATTTGTTTTTCAAGGTGTTTTGAATTAAAAAAACTCAATAAACAAATCCCTTTTGAAGTAGCAGCACATAACATATCTCCCAAAGGTGTAGTAATTGTTGAAGTTGCCAAAATATTTTTCTTTATAGTTTGTTTATATGGTCTCATAGAATATCCTTAGTAAGGGAGAATTTTAACATAAAAGATATAATATCATATGCAAAATGAGATTAACAAAAAAATAAAAGTTTTATATGTTGAGGATGATGATATTGCAAGAGAAAATGGTTTAGAGTACTTAGAAAACTATTTTGAAAACTTATATGAAGCATCAGATGCATTAAGCGCTTTAAAACTTTATGGTGAAATTAAACCAGAAATCATAATCACAGATATTCAAATGCCAAAACTAAATGGCTTAGAGTTTATAAAAAATATTAGAAAAAAAGATAAAAAAACTCAGGTTATTGTTTTAAGTGCATATTCAAATAAAGACTATCTTTTTTCTGCCATAGAATTAGGTTTAGTAAAATATTTAATAAAACCTATAAAGGAAAAAGAGTTTGAAGAAGCTTTAAGTCTTTGTATAAAACATATAGAAAATGATGATTCAAATATTATACATCTATCTGAGAATTTTACTTTTGATTTGTATAACAAAACTTTAGTAAATGATGGTGAACTAATAAAACTAAGAGCAAAAGAACTAGAACTGCTATTTTTACTTTTATCTAACAAAAATAGATATGTTACCTACAAAGAGATTGAAAATTTTGTATGGAAAGATTCAGTTATGACAAAAGATGCTTTAAAAACTTTAATGAAAAATTTAAAAACAAAAATACCAAAAAATATAATTAAAAATCTTTCAGGAAGTGGATACAAAATTGATCTATGATTTAAATATAGTTTTAGCTTATGGTATAACCTTTGGAATAGTTATAATGACCATTGTTTACACTTTTGTTAGATATATCTATTCTAAGGATATATTTTATATTAGTTATTGTTTAACACAATTTTTCTCTTTAATTTTTATTGTTTCTTCTAGTAAATTGTTTAATATACCTCATCTTATAGAAGAACTTTCACTACTCTTAGCAACTTTATCTTCTTTAGTTTTCGCAATAAATTTTTATGAGGGTAAGTTTTTCCCAAAATTAGAAACCTTTAAAGAATTAGTTATAAACACAATCATTTTAAATATAATTATACTAACTGCTTTTTATCACTATATGCTTTTTGAATATCTTCCATATACAATTATTTATGCCATTTTATTTATATCTGTTGCATTTAATTTAAAGGATGGATTTAAAGCTAATTTTGCATATGTAATAGGTTGGTCGATTTTTTGTTTTGTAGTATTTATTTTTGATTTTAAAACCTATTATGAACATCAAGGTTTTATGGACTTAGTTTTAGTTGCCTTTGCCATTGAAGCAATACTGTTTACTTTATCCCTTGCTTATAAATATAATAGTCTCCAAAAACAAAACAAAAGTATAGAGGATATGCTTTTACAACAATCTAGACTTGCTAAATCTGGTGAAATGATAGAGAATATTACCCACCAATTTAGACAACCCCTTAACAATATTTCATATATTTTAATCAATTTTAAAAAAAGATTTGAAAATAAAAAACTAGATAGTGAATATTTTGAAAAGAAACTAACTCAAGCAAATGAACAATTAGACTTTTTATCAAAGACAATAGATGACTTTAAAGAGTTTTACGCACCCTCTAAGAAAAAAGAGTACTTTAGTATTAAAGAGGTAATTGAAAATGTTTCTACAATTTTAAGTGCAGATTTAAAAAAAAGAAATATCCAAGTTTTTATTGATTTTAAAGTAAGTGAAGAGATAAAAATATTTGGTATTAAAAATGAACTTTCTCAAGTTTTATTAGCATTAATCTCAAATGCAAATGATGCATTAAAAGATACAGAAAATCCAATGATTAAAATTGAAGTTGATTCTACTTCCGCTGAAGTTATAATCAGAATAATAGATAATGCAGGTGGTATTAAAAAAAGAGATTTAGATAAGATTTTTGAACCATATTTTACAACAAAAGAAAATGGTTCAGGAATTGGTTTGTATTTAACAAAGGTTATTATAAGAGATAGTTTTAATGGAAAAATAGAAGTAGCCAATAATAAAGAGGGAGCGGTTTTTTCCCTCTTTATTGAAAAAGCTATTTAAGTAAATCGTTTCGTGGATAGATAAAAGAGCTTTCTTTTATCACATTTATTTTTGGATTGTTTTTATCATAAAATTTTATTTTAGTTTTTAAGGGAGTATCTTTTTTATTTGATAAAAGTAATTTCTCTTTTACCTTAATAATTAAAACTGTTTTCACCCTTTGTTTTGGATTTAAATTAACTTCTCTAAATCTTTTTACTTCATATTTGTCATTATCTATTAATTCAACACCTAAATTTAAAGTTTTTCTGCTTGTATTATGTAAAGTAATTAGATAATTATTTGAAACTAAACCATTATCTTCAATATTGTAAAGTTTTGTGGTTTTATTTATATTAACTAAAAACTCTTCTTTACCCGATGCAAAATATCCTGCTAAAACAATACAAAAAACTAAAGATGCTAAATAAGCAATATTTCTCTTTGAAAAAATTGTATTGATTCTTTTTTTAATTACTGCATTAGTGCTTCCCCATTCAATAAGTGAAGCTTTTCCCAGTTTAGCCATTACTTTACTACAAGCATCAGAACACTCTAAACAGTTGATACACTCAACTTGTAAACCTTTTCTAATATCAATATGGGTTGGACATATTTTAACACAAGCTTCACAGGTTGTGCACTCTTCATTTGAATTCCATTGCTTCACATCAAAAATAGATTTTTGTCCATTATTATAAATATTGCCACCTCTATTTGTATTATATAAAACCTGTTTAGTGTCATCATCATATAAAACTGACTGTATTCTAGAATAAGGACATGCAAAGGTGCAAAAATCTTCTTTCATAAATATAATATCAAATATTAAAAATAATGCGATACTTATAACAAACATGAAAAGAATAAGATGTTCACTTGGATTTTGTATATAAATAAAAAAATCCTCAGGGGGAACAAAATATAACATAAAATTTGATGCGGCAACAAAAGATAAAATTATCCATAAAAATACACCAATATATTTTTTGATTTTATTATTATTTTTTGAATAATCAATATCTTTTTGTTTGTTTTTTATTCTCCTTAAACCTAAAAGCCATGACTCAATTAAGTCTCTATAGATTACTCTAAATATAGTTTGTGGACAGGCCCATCCACACCAAACTCTACCAAACATTGCTGTTAATGCAAAAATCCCAATAAACAAAAACATTAATAAAAACGGCATTATATATAGTTCATTCATATTAAAAACAAACCCTATAAAATGAAATTGCAATTTATCAAAGGATAAAAGCAAGATATGGTTTCCATTTATTGTTATAAAAGGAAGCAGAAGTGTAAAAATTGTAATTACACCATAACTTATGTATCTTTTTTCAGAATAGTTCATATTTCTCTCCAAATTTTTTATTGTGACACTTTAGTGACAAACGGTGTTCATTTAGTGGCATGGAATTCTTTTTTATAATTTTTGTTATAATTTTGAAAAATTTAAAGGAAAATATATGTTAGAACTTTCAAATATCTATCTATTTTTAATAGCTTCATTTTTATTATGTCTTGCTCCAGGACCTGATAATATCTATGTCTTAACCCAAGGGATGACAAAAAGTAAAAAAGCTGCTGTAATCACAACCTTAGGTTTAACAACAGGAATTATTGTTCATACAACAGCTGCTGCATTTGGAATCTCTGTAATTTTCAAAACTTCTGAAATAGCTTTTAATATCGTAAAATATGCTGGAGTTGCTTATCTACTTTATCTAGCATATCAAGCTTTTAAATATAGAAATGAGCCTTTAGATTTATCTGTACAAAACTCATCAGGTGAATTAAAAAAACTTTATATAAAAGGTTTTTTTATGAATGTTTTAAATCCAAAAGTTTCAATTTTCTTTTTAGCATTTTTACCTCAATTTGTCACACCAGCAAATGGAAATGTTCCTATGCAGATGATTACTTTGGGTTTAATTTTTATGGTCTTAACAATTATTGTATTTTCATCAATTGGAATAGCTGGTAATGTTTTAAGTGCAAAACTTATAGAAAAACCTAATATTGTTAAATATATGAATATCATGACCTCTTTTGTTTTAGGTACTCTTGCCGTAAAGTTAGCCTTATCTTCAAGATAGAAAATTTTTAATAATTTATTTAATTATATAGGAGTATAATTAGATAAAGGAGAAGTTATGAAAAATCGTTTTATCTATTTGATATCTATTATTTATCTAATTACTGCAACTACTTTATTTGCTCAAACAAAACGGTATGAAGTTAAGTCAGCAGTTATAAATTACAAAATAACAGGTAGTGGCTCTATGATGGGGATGCCCACAAAATTAAGTGGAAATAAAACACTTTATTTCAAAAATAATGGGGCAATTGAATTATCTAAAGAACAAAGAGTTCAAATGATAATGGGACAAGAAGAAAAAGAAGATGAAATAGTAAAATTTGACAATGGTGTGATTTATAGTGTTGATGAAGAAGAAAAAGTAATTTATAAACAAACTATTTCAAAAGAGCAAGAAACTATATACTTTAATCAAGATGGTGAAAAAGGATTAAAATCTCTTGGCGGTGTAAAAGTTGGTAGTGAAAAAATAGCTGGATATAAGTGTGATATTTGGGACTTAAGTGGAGTTTCTATGTGTATTTATAAAGGAATCCCTTTAAAAATAAAAACTGAAACTATGGGGATAATAGAAACTCAAATTGCCACAAAAGTTCAGCTCAATATCTCAATTGATGAAAATAAATTTAAATTACCAAACTATCCTATTAGAACCATTAAAGATATAATGGAAGAGAATCAAAAACAAATGGAAGATTTGTCTCCAGAACAACAAAAAATGATGGAAGAGATGATGAAAAGTATGGGTGAGATGTTTGATCCAGAAAAATAAATCAAAGTTAAACTAATGGCTTATGCCATTAGTTTACTTCATCGGTGTATACACATACATTAAAATCTTCAACTAAACCGTTTTTATCCACACAATGTGTTTCAAAAAAATTAGTAATATATGGTTTATTACAATGAAGTTCGAAAGCTTCTTTTGATTCCCAAATCTCATTAAATACTATAGGAAATGATTTACCCATTGCATTTGGATGTTCAATATGTTTTGTTACAATATATTGAATACACCCATCTTCTCTGGTTGTTTGTGGTTCAAGACTTTGAAGAGTCTTTAAAAGCTCTTGCTCTTTTCCCTCTTTTGCTTTAAATGAAGCTATACAGTATATTTTTTTTGACATTATCTTATTTGTCCTTGACCATAAATTTTATATTTAAATGTTGTTAAATCATTTATTCCCATTGGCCCTCTTGAATGAAGCTTATTTGTTGAAATACCAACTTCTGCACCTAATCCAAAAGCTCCACCATCAGTAAATCTTGTACTTGCATTTGCATATACACAAGCAGCATCTACTTCATTTAAGAACTTATTTACAATTGAATAGTTTTCACTAATAATTGCTTCTGAGTGACCTGAACCATATTTACCTATGTGAAGAATTGCTTCTTCTACATTTTTAACAACTTTTATATTTAATATATTTGCTAAATACTCAGTATCATAATCTTCATGGGTAGCACAATCTATTTCAATATATTCTCTAGTTACTTCACAACCTTTAAGTTCAGTCCCCGCTGCAATAAAAGCCTCATATAAAGGTGGTAAAATATAAGCAGCTACTTCTTTATGAACTAATAAAGTCTCCATTGCATTACAAACACCTGGTCTTTGAACTTTTGCATTTATTGCTATTTGAATCGCTTTTTTATGATTTGCATCTTTATCTATATAGATATGACAAAGACCTTTATCATGTTTTACAACTGGTACTGTTGCATTTTCACTTACATATTTAATTAATGCAGCTCCACCTCTTGGAACAATAAGGTCAACATACTTATCTTGTTTAATTAAGTTTGCAACACCTTCACGACTTGAATCTGGTAAAAGTGCAATGGCCTGTTCAGGAAGTTTGTTTTTAGCTAATACATGTCTTAAAACATTTGCAATAGCATTATTAGAGTGTTCAGCTTCTTTTCCACCCTTTAAAACACACACATTACCACTTTTAAAACATAATGCTGCTGTATCAGAAGTAACATTTGGTCTGCTTTCATAAATGATTCCAATAACACCAATTGGAATTGAAACTTTTTGAATATTTAATCCATTTTCAGTAACCCATCCATCAAGAGTTCTTCCAACAGGTTCTTTTAGTGTTGCTATCTCTCTAATAGCATCAGCCATACCTTTAACTCTATCACCATCTAGATATAGTCTATCAAGTAAGGCATCAGAAAGGTTGTTTAGTTTACCTTCGCTCATATCTTTTGCATTACAACTTACTATAAAGTCACAATGATCCATAAGAGCATCAGCCATTTCATTTAGTACTTTGTTCTTTACTTCACCACTAAGTGTAGATATTTCTCTACTGATTTTTTTTGATTCTTCTAAGAATTGTGTCATGTAATTTTCCTATACTCTTTACATTTTGAAATATTTTATCTAAAAAAGCCTAAGAAAAGGGGAGTTTAGTTGAGAGTGGCAGTGAATGTTTCACTGCCAAAAAGTGTTATTAAAGTTGAGCGTTAATCTTATCCGCTAATGCTTGTTTTGATTGAGCACCAATAACTTGGTCAACTATTTCTCCATCTTTCATAAATAAAATTGTTGGAACTGATCTAACACCATATTTTACTGCTAAATCTTGTTGTTCGTCTGTGTTTACTTTACAAATGTTTGCTTTTCCATCAAACTCAGTTGCTAATTCATCAATTACGGGAGCAATCATTCTACAAGGTCCACACCATGGAGCCCAAAAGTCAACTAAAGAAACACCTGTTCCTACAGTTGAATCAAAGTTATCAGCTGTTAATTCAATATATCCTGCCATTAAATATCCTTTTAAAATTTTTTGTGCATGAATATTAACGGAATAGTGAACAAAAGTCAAGTACATACTAAATAGTATTATAGTTACTTTTAGGTAACTATAAAAAAGATTTATGTAAAATATGAGTATTAGGGGAGTTTGATATGGAAGCAAAAGAGTATAATTGTTTTTTTCAATTGGCAACGGATATGATTGGTGGGAAATGGAAAGGCATGGTTCTTTGGGCATTAAAAAAAGATGTTAAAAGAAATGGTGAGTTAAAAAAGCTTATACCAAATATTTCTCAAAAGATGTTAACTCAACAATTAAGAGAACTAGAAGAAGTAGGAATTGTTGAACGTATTGTTTATCCAGTAATTCCGCCAAAAGTGGAGTATAGATTAACTTTAAGTGGGAAAAAACTTATACCCATATTAGAGCAATTACATGATTGGGGAAAAGAGTTTGCAAAGGAAAATAGTATAAATATTATAAAAGATGCAAATTGTGTGATTGATTAATATGAAAACTTTTGAAAACACTTTAGATAAAACATTCCATTTCTCTTCATGTGATATATGTGATGCTGCTTGTTGTAAAGGATCAAATGGAACCATTTATTCCCAACTTTTAATTGAAGATTTTAAAGAAATTTTTGAACGATTTCCAATTGTTTTTATGATAGGTGATTTAAACTACCTAAAACCTGTTGTACTTCTTACTAATGGTTGTGATAAATGTAGATACCTTTTAAATGAAAGATGTTCAATTTATGAAAAGAGACCTTCTATTTGTAAGGTTTACCCTTTAAGTCCACACTTAACAAATATTCCTTTTATAGACCTATCATGCCCTGCTGTAGGAGAAAAAGGTGAAATAATAATAGATAATGGTTCCATAAAAAAACCATTTCAACATAAAGTTTTTAAAGATTATCAAAACAAATATATTGATATGCATTTCCATTTTGAAAAATTCAATAAAGCGGAAAATTTGAAATTTTTAATAGAGATAAGAGGAAACAAATTTTATAAATTTAAAGAGGATTTTGAAGATGAATATTTAAAACTCCATCTCTCCTCTTTAAAAAATCTTGATAAATATTTTAAAATTTAACTAAATATCTTCCCACAGCTTTTCCTGCTAATAAAGCTGTATAAGCTGCTTTAACTTCATCAAGACTTATCTCATTTGTTAAATTATCTAAACTATCAATTTTAAAATCACCTGCAATTTTTTCCCACGCAGCTATTTTTTTCTCTAATTTTGCTTCAACAGAATCAATACCAATTAATCTTATTCCTCTTAAAATAAAAGGGAAAACATTTGTTGGTAATTCATGGGATGATGTTAAACCACAACAAGTAGCAACCCCATCATATTTTACAACTTTTAGTGCTTCAGCTAAAATATTCCCACCTACTGTATCAATAACTCCATCATACTTTTCACTTCCCATAGGTCTTTTATTCTCGACATCAAAATCTGCTCTTAATATAACCTCTTTTGCTCCAAGCTCTTTTAAAAATGGTATTTTGTCCTCTTTACCTGAAATAGCTGTTACATTAAATCCTAATTTACTTAAAATAGATACTGCAATTGAGCCAACTCCACCCGTTGCCCCTGTTACTAGAACTTCACCTGATGTTATACCATTATTTAATAATTCATTTACAGAAAGTGCCGCTGTTAGTCCAGCTGTTCCATATGTCATAATCTCTTTATCTGAAATGCCCTCTGGTATTTTTACAAGCCATGATGCTGGAACTTTTACAAATTCAGAGTGACCACCATCTGTATTCATCCCTAAATCATAACCCGTTACTAAAACTTTTTCACCAACTTCAAAATCATTTGAGTTTGATTCTACGATTGTACCAGCAACATCAATACCTGTAACATGAGGAAATACTCTTGTAACACCTGGATTTCCAATAGAACTTAATGCATCTTTGAAATTTAATGATGAATAAGTTGTTTTTATTAAAACCTCATTTTTACTAATTTGTGGTTTGTCAATCTCTTTAACACCTGATTGGAATTTTTTATCTTCTAATTTTTCTACAACATAAGCTTTCATAATTCTATTCCTTTTAAATATTTATTTAAAAGGGACCATTTTTTTAAGACTTCTTTTAGCAAAAGAAATAAATTCTCTTTAAAGAAGCCTTGTGCACGCACTCTCTTTGAGAAATCCTAAAGAGAGCAACGAGTTGCTCTTGTCCCATTTAATTTTGTAAAAGTCTAACAAATATATGATATAATTGCAAGTACTAACAAAAAACATAGGTACTATCTAAAAGTATACTATGTGATTTTATGGAGTTTATGATGACAAAAAGAATAGAAGTTGAAGAAAATTTTGAAAAATGTCCTGTTGAAACTGCCCTTGATGTTTTAGCAGGAAAATGGAAAATTTTAATTTTATGGTATTTAAGACGTGATACATTAAGGTTTAATGAACTTCAAAAACTATTACCTAGAGTTACTCAAAAAATGTTAATACAAAAACTAAGAGAGCTTGAAGAGGATGGGATTGTTCATAGAGAGGTTTATCCAGTAGTACCCCCAAAGGTTGAGTACTCTTTAACAAAATATGGTAAAACTTTAAAACCTATTTTAAAACAGATGTATTTATGGGGAGAGATTCACAAAGAAAAATTTCCAAAATAAATTATTTTGGTTTTTTTAGGGAAAAATAGATTACTGAACTAATTCCAGCATTTGATAAAATCATTGTCATAATCATAATTTGATACCTTACAGCAATTAAAGGGTCAACTCCAGATAAAATTTGCCCTGTCATCATTCCAGGTAAAGAAACAAGACCTACGGCAAGTAAAGAATTAATTTGAGGTATCATACAAGCTTTAAAAGCTATTTCCCTTGCTTTTTCAAACTCTTCGCCCCTTTGAATCTCTTTTTCAAATCGTTCAATAGCTAGGGATAAAGCATTCATTGCATTTGAGAATACCATTCCCGCAATTGGAATTACATACCTTGCTTCAAAGGGTGGTTTTAACTCCAAAACAAGTATCACTATAATACCAAGATTTATAAATCCAGAAATAGCTACAGAAGAAAATATTTGACCATAATGTTTTAAAGATTTATTACTAGTAACTCTTAATGTAATCCATGCGGAAATAGTAATCATAAAAACCATAATTGCTAAATCAACATAAATACTTTTTGTTTCAAAAATAAAAACTAATAGGTAACCAATTGCAATAAGTTGGATAACCATTCTAAAGGTTGAAATTAATATTTCATTACTGTTAAATGTCCATTTTTTATAAAAATACCAAACAAAGATAAGTGGAATAAAAGTAAGAGATAAATTAAAAAATGATATTGTTTGCATAAACTATCATTGATTAGAACTAAGTAAATCTTTCAAACTATCTAAGGGATTTTTACCATCTAAGATTAGTTTTACTTCTTTTGCTATAGGAGTATATATTTGATGCTTTTGAGATAGTTTATTTATAGCTTCAGCAGTCATTACACCTTCAGCTACTTCCCCTAACTCTTCTAAAATCTCTTCGATTGATTTTCCCTGAGCAAGTCCAAGTCCAACTCTGTAATTTCTACTTAGTGTACTACTTGCAGTTAAAAACAAATCTCCAGCTCCTGAAAGTCCAATAAAACTAGACTTTTTAGCTCCAAAATGTTTTCCAAATCTCTGCATTTCAACTAAACCTCTTGAGATTAAAGATGCCCTTGCATTATTTCCAAGATTTAATCCAGCACAAATACCACTTGCAATAGCAAGAACATTTTTGTATGCGCCTGAAACTTCTGCACCAATTACATCTTTTGAATAATATACTTTCAAAAAGTTCGGGAAAAATGGTTCAAACTCATTATAAAGTTTTTTTGATTTTGAATTTATAACAATAGCAGCAGGAAGCCCTTTTATAACTTCTGCGGCAAAAGAAGGGCCAGAGATAAAGCCAATATTTTTTGAAGGGACAAACTCTTCATAAATCTCATTTAAAAATTGTCCACTTGAAGCTTCAATCCCTTTTGAAGCAACAAGTATTTTTTGATTTTTATATACAAAATTATCTCTCAACCATTGTTTTATTTGTTGCGCAGGAATTGCAATAACTAAATATTCACAATTTAAAGCAGTATCTAAATCAACAAAATTTCTAATATCTTTTTTTGTTCTTGATGTTATTAGACATTCTTGTTTTTGAGAAAGAGCGAAATGTAGGGCTTGTCCCCACTTTCCTGCTCCTATTACTGCAATTGAGTTTTTTGTCATTTATGATAATCTTTGCTTTAATAATTCATTTACTTTTGCTGGGTTTGCACTACCTTTAGAAGCTTTCATTGTTTGACCAACAAAAAATCCAAATAGTTTTTCTTTCCCACTCTTATACTCAGCAACTTTATCTTCATTTGCAGCTAAGATTCCATCAATAATCTCTAAAATAGCTCCATCATCAGATACTTGTTTAAGTCCAAGTTTTTCAATAACTGCATCAACTTCTACATCATTTTCAACTAAATAATCTAAAACCTCTTTAGCTGCTTTTCCAGATATTGTTCCATCTTCAATTCTTTTTACAAGTGTTGCTAATGTTTTTGCTTCAACAGGAGAGTTTTCAATAGAAACACCTTCTTTAAATCTTCCTGGTAATTCAACAGTTAACCATGTAGCCGCATTTTTACCTGAGATACCCTCTTTCATCATCTCATCAAAATAATGAGCCATTTCTAAAGAAGCAGTTATTACAGAAGCATCATACTCTTTAAGTCCAAACTCTTTTACAAATCTCTCTTTTTTCTCATCTGGAAGTTCAGGAATTTGTGAATATTTTTCCATCATCTCATCAGTTATGATTAATGGTAAAAGATCTGGGTCTGGGAAATATCTATAATCAGCGGCGTCTTCTTTTCCTCTCATCGATCTAGTTTCACCTGAATCTGGGTCAAAAAGTCTTGTTTCTTGAACAATCTCTGTATCATGAATCCCATCTTCCCATGCTTCAATATGTCTATTTACTTCGTATTTAATAGCTTTTTCAATGAACTTAAATGAGTTCATATTTTTAATTTCGCATCTAGTATAAAGTTTGTCATCACCTTTAGGTCTAATAGATACGTTAACATCACATCTAAAAGAACCCTCTTGCATATTTGCATCACTAATACCTAAATATCTTACAATTGAATGAAGTTTTTTAAGATATAAAATTGCCTCTTCTGCATTTCTCATATCTGGTTCAGAAACGATTTCAAGTAGTGGAGTTCCTGCTCTATTTAAGTCTACATGGGAAACACTTCCTGCATGGATATTTTTACCTGCGTCATTTTCTAAGTGAGCTCTTGTTACACCTATTGTTTTAGAAGTTCCATCTTCAAAGTCAATAACCAATTCACCAAGACCAACAACTGGTACTTCAAATTGTGAAATTTGGTATCCATTTGGTAAGTCTGGATAAAAGTAGTTTTTTCTATTAAAAATTGATTTTTGATTAATTTGTGATTTAAGAGCAGTTCCAAGCATAATTGCTTTATGCACTGCTTCTTTATTTAATACAGGTAAAGCTCCTGGAAGACCTAAACATGTTGGACAAACATTTGTATTAGGCTTTTCCCCAAAACTTGTTGCACATGAACAAAAAAGTTTTGACTTTGTATTTAACTGTACGTGTACTTCTAATCCAATAATAACTTCAAACATTGATGACATCTCTCCTCTACCTTACTATTTTTATATCTGCAGATAGTTTTAGTTTCTCAAAATAATCTTTTAAAAATGTTTGTTCTCTATCTTGCATAATTATGTTAAAAATTCTATCTTTTACATCTTCAAAAGCTATTGTTTGTTGATTCTCTTTTTGAACAATCATTAATGTAACAAATTGTTTATTTGATGTAAAAATTGGTGTAAATTGATTTATGTTTGTTTCATTAATCACATATCTTAATTGGGGATTTAAATTAGTTTGGTCTAAATCAACTGGAGCTCTAGTAACGCCTGGTAAATTTACCATTGGATTTTGAGTTGCATTAATTAAGTCTGCTTTATTTGCTGAAGAATACTGAATAGCTTTTACATTTGAAGCTGCTTTAAATTGATTTTGATTATTTTCATAATAGATTTTTAAATCTTCTTCAGTAGCAATTTTAACATTTCCTCTAACTAGCTTTTGAGTTAGTTTCTCTCTAATAATTTGCTGTTTTGTTTGTTCTTCATAAGCTTCATAATTTTTATATTTTTGTTTAATTATTGATTTGAAAGTATATAAATCCATACCATTTGAAGCTGCAATTTTTTCTAAATAATTATTTACATCAAAAATATCAGCTGTAATATTGTTTTTTTCAACTATTTCTTGAAATAAAGCCTCATCAACTAATTGACTAACTGCTTCTTCTTTAGAAAGGTTTCTTTCAACTTTTCTTTTTTCAATATCATAAAGAGTGATTGGTGTATCATTTACAACTAAAGCTATCGCATCAACCATACCTGCAAATGCAACACTTGAAGTTAAAAGAAGAGTAAAAAATACTTTTTTACCTGTTGACAGAATTCCATATTGTTTCATCATTTTATCCTTTTTCTTAAAAACAGATATTTTACCAAAGAAAAGGTAAATATCTGTTTTGTCAAAAAAAGATTAGATGTTTTTAGCTTTTGAAGTTCTATCAATTAGATAGAAAATTGAGTTATAATCTAATCCTGAGTATTCACTAAGACCAATTTCACATGTCTTAGAAGTAGAAAATGCAAGTTTTGCATCTTTTACATCATCTTTTAAAAATCTTAGTGCTGATTTGTTTAATTCTGGGAAATTGAAACCTCTATCTCCTGCAAATCCACAACATTTTACATTTTCAGGAACAATAACTTTTTTAGCACACATACTAGCTAACTTCACAAAGTTTTCATGTAATCCCATTTTTCTTGTTGTACAATTTGTATGAATTGTGATTGGGTCATCAATTTTTTCAAATTCTAATGCATCAACTAAATATTCAAGAGAGAAATCAATTGGTTCATAGATTTTCATATTTGAAGAGAAATTATCAAGCATCTTCTTAGTACAAGTACCTGTTTCACAAAGTACTGGAATCTCACCATTATTTGTGATTTTTAATAACTCTTTTTCTAATTCATCCGACTTCATTTTTTCTTGTTCTTTAAACCCTTTTGAAGCAAAAGGGGTACCACAACAAAGTTCATTTAAATTATCTGGAAATAAAATTTGAAAACCAGCTTTTTTAAGAACTCTAACTGTTACATCAAATAGTTCTTCTTCCACGCTACTTTCGCTACTTTTACCCATAGACCTTGCTAAACAAGATGGGAAATATACAATTTTTTTATCACTTGATTTTTGTTCAAATGTAATATCAATATTGGTAGCCTTTGGTAGATATGGTGACCATTTTGGAATTGCTCCACCTGACCATTCTCTAAATGTTGATGTAAGTGAATTCATAGAAGCAGTTCCTAATATCTTATGAACTAAATTTGCTCCACCTAAACCAAATCTCATTCCACTTAATGTTGAAGCATAATTGTTTGCAATTTTTGTTGCAATAGAGTTTGCTCTAGGAGTAATTTGTTCGTATCTTAGATGTTTTGTTAATGCTCCTGTATCAATTTTTACAGGACATGCTGTTGCACATAAAGAACAAGCTGCACAAGTATCAACTCCATCATATTGGTATAGATCTTTATACTCTTTAGCTTCTTCTAATTTTCCTTCACTTTCTAGTTGTGAAATAAGTCTATTTAGTGTAATTCTTTGTCTTGGAGTTAGTGTTATATCATTTGAAGGACAAGTTGGTTCACAAAATCCACATTCTATACATTTATCTACTAAATCGTTAGTTGCAGCCATTGGTTTTAAATTTTTCAAGTGAGCTTCTGCATCATCATTGATAATTACACCTGGGTTTAACAAGTTTTTTGGATCAAAAAGATTTTTAATTCTTTTCATCATTTCATATGCAGTTTTACCCCATTCAACCTCAATGAAAGCTGCCATATTTCTTCCTGTACCATGTTCAGCTTTTAAGCTTCCCTCATATTTAACAGCAACAGAATTTACAACATCATTCATAAACGCATCATATCTTTTCACCTCTGATTCAATTGAAAAATCTTGAGTAAATACAAAGTGAAAATTCCCTTCTAAAGCATGGCCAAAAATAAGTGCTTCATTGTAACCATGTTTTTTAAATAGTTCTTGAAGTTCTAAAGTTGCTTCTGCTAATCTTTCAATAGGATAAGCAACATCTTCAATAATAACAGTAGTTCCAAGTTCTCTAACTGCTCCAACTGCTGGAAATAAACCTTTTCTAATTTTCCAATATAAAGTATACTCAGCTACATCTTTAGTAAAATAGATATCTCGTACTACTTTAAATTCAGCTAATAATTCTTCTAGTTGTTTAATTTGTACATCAAGTGCTTCATCGCTAACTGCTCTTGTTTCAATTAATAAGGCAGTGACATTTTCATCAAAATCTTTGATGTATTCGGGCATAGCTGGGTCATTTTCAATACTTCTAAGCCCTGCTCTATCCATTAACTCAACAGCATCAACAATAATTGTTCCTGCTTCCCTTGCAAGTTTTAATTTTGTAACAGCATTACATGCCTCTTCAACATCTTTAAAATAGATTAAGGCACTTGATTTATCTTTTAAATCTTCAACTGTTTGGTAAGTAATCTCTTCAATAAAAGCTAATGTTCCTTCACTTCCAATAATTAGGTGTTGTAAAATCTCAAACTCATCTTCAAAATCAATTAATGCATTTAAAGAATACCCACAAGTATTTTTGATTTTAAATTTTTTCTCAATTTTTGCTCTTAATTCTTCGTCATTTACAGTATCAGATGCAATTTGTTTTAAACCTTGTAAAAAGTCACCATGTGATTTTCTAAATGCTTTTTTTGATTCTTCACAAGCTGTATCTAATTTTGTACCATCTTTAAAAATAAGCTTCATTGATGATAAAGTCTTGTATGAGTTTTGTGAAATACCACAACACATACCAGAAGCGTTATTTGCGGCAATTCCACCAATCATCGCGGCATTAATTGAAGCTGGATCTGGCCCAATTTTTTTACCAAATGGTGCTAAGATATTATTTGCTTCAAGTCCAGTTAAACCTGGTTCTAATGAGATTAAAGATTTATCATCTGAAACTCTAAAGTCTCTAAAGTTTCTTGATGTAACAATTAAAATTGAATCAGAGATTGCTTGACCTGAAAGAGAAGTTCCAGCTGCTCTAAATGTAGAACTTAGTTCCATTTCATGTGCCAATTCTAAAATTGTCGCCACCTCATCTGCATTATCAGTTTTGATAACAATTTTAGGAGTTAGTCTGTAAAATGAGGCGTCAGTGCCATACGCATAAGTGTGTAATTTATCTGTAAAGATATTCTCTTTTTTTAGTTTTTGTGAAATTTGATTAAAAAAATCTAGATATTTCCCTTCTAACATTATCTTTCCTTATTTCTTCATTTTTATTAATTATATATTTTTTGTGTGATATTAATATGTTATTTTAGGGCTATTCAAGGCGTGGGACCGTGTAGATTCTTTGTTGAGGATCATCAATAAAACTGTTCATCCTATCACAAATTTGTAAGATAATATTTTCAATTAAATCAATAACTAATGACATTTTCACCTTTAAAAAGAGAGTTTTAAAACTCTCTTTTAATTACATATCTGCACTCATACCGAAAAATTCTGGATAGAATGCAACTATAAATAATACTATAATTTGTATTGCAATAAAAGGAACTACCCCTTTATAAATTTGTCCCGTTGTAACACCAGCTGGGGCACATCCTTTTAAATAGAACAATGAGAACCCAAATGGTGGGGTTAAGAACGATGTTTGTAAGTTCATTGCAATTAAAATAGCAAACCATACTGGATTTATTCCAAGTGTTTCTGCTACTGGAATTAAAATTGGAACAATAATATATGAAATTTCAATAAAGTCAATAAAGAAACCTAATACTAAAATTGCAAGCATTGTAAATATTACAAATCCCCATTTTTCATCACCCGGTAAACTTAACATTGCATGTTCAACAATCTCTTCTCCACCTGTATATGAAAATACCATAGAAAATGCTGTAGCACCAATTAAGATACCAAATACCATAGATGTTACTTTTACAGATTCTAAAGCAGCTTCTTTTACCATATTAATAGTAAATGTTTTATACATTAAAGCTAATGCAATCGCACCAATACACCCAACTGCAGCTGATTCAGTAGGAGTTGCAACACCTGCAAAGATAGAACCAAGTACAAGAATAATAAGAGTTAATGAAGGGATAATATCAATTAAAGCTCTAAATACTTGTTTTTTCTTGCTTCCACGATTTGGATCTGATGGAATTGCAGGCGCCATATTTTTATTTGCGAATGATAAAATCAAAATATATAAAATATAAGCTCCAACAAGTGCAAGACCAGGCCAAACTGCAGCAGCAAAAAGGTCCCCAACAGGAACTTGAAACACGTCACCTAAAATAATTAATACAATAGATGGAGGGATAATCTGTCCTAATGTTCCTGAAGCACATATAGTTCCGCAAGCCATTGGGGTATTGTATTTATATTTCATCATAACAGGAAGTGAAATAACACCCATTGCTACAACTGATGCTCCAACAACACCTGTAGATGCTGCTAATAATGTTCCAACTAAAACTGTTGAAATTGCAACACCACCTCTAATTTCTCCAAATAAAAACCCCATAGATTCTAAAAGTTTTTCAGCAAGACCTGTTTTTTGTAAAACAATACCCATAAAAATGAACATAGGAATCGCCATTAAAATTGTACTTTGTTGAATAGAGAAGATTCTAAAAGGCATAAACTCAAACATAGATATACCTTCAAGCCAACCTTGACTTAATAAATCCATGAATAATTCACCCTCACCTGCATTTGAGAATATTTCAATAAACCCAGCTGCTATACCAAAAAATACAGAAACAGCTGCAAATGTAAAAGCTACAGGAAAACCTATAATTAGCATAAACAAAGCAGTAAAAAACATAACTATACCAATCATTTAGATTCTCCTTTCTCTATTTTTTCATCATCTGTACCATCAATATTTACAATATGATGTTCATGTCTTTCTAAATCACATTTTAAGTTCTCAATTTCACCTTTTAAGTTATACTCATCAAGTACACTATAACCTTTATATATATTAAGATTTTTGATAAAAAATCCAATTGTAGTGATAATTAAAAGTAAAAAAGATAGCGGAATAAGTGCTTTAACTATCCATCTGTATGGTAATCCACCTGGGTCTCCACTCCCTTCCATTGTATTTAATGCTTCTCTTACAGGAGCCAAAGAATCAATTCCAACTAAAATAGAAATAGGTAGAATAAATACTATTGCCCCAAACATATTAATCATTGCTTTTTTTCTTGGACTTAATCTATCATAAACTAAGTCAACTCTAACATGTCCATCCTCTTTTAGTGTATAACTGATTCCGATTAAAATAATTACTGAAAATAGGTGCCATTCCATCTCTTGCATTGCAATAGAACCAGATTTAAAAAAGTATCTCATAACAACATCATAAAATACATTTAAAATCATAAGTACCATTGCAAAAGCTGTCACAAGACCGATTATATCTGCAAACTTATCAAAACCACGTTCTAGTTTTAATAACATAAAAATTCCTTTGGGTATATTGTGTATATGTTAATAGGTAAGAAAAACATATCCTTCTTACATTTATCTTACCTATTTTTAAATAAAGCAACCCCTAAAAAAGGGGTTGAAGTAAAAAGATATTATAAGTTATCTTTTAAGTAAAGATAATCAGACATCTCTGTCCATTTTCTAGCTTTTTTCTGATATGCTTCTTGTGAATCTAAAATCTCTTTTAATAAAGGATTTTTAGCTTTCATCTCTTCTCTTAATTCTAAGTTAACTTTTTTCATAGCATCCATAACTTCTTTTGGGAAAGTTTTGATTTTAATATTTGGATAATCTTTCTCAATTGATGCCCAAGCTTCTGCACTCATATGGTAGTTTTGTAAATACATATCATGTGCTGCAGCTTTCATTGCAGTTTCAACGATTGCTTGTAAATCTTTTGGTAATTTATTAAACGCTTTTTCATTGATTAAGAATTGTAAATCTAATCCTGGTTCATGCCATCCTGTATAATAATATGGAGCAATTTTGTTGAATCCCATGTTGATATCCATTCCAGGCCCAACCCATTCAAGAGCGTCAATAGTTCCTCTTTCAAGTGAAGTATATAATTCACCTGGAGCAATATTAGTAACAGTTAATCCTAATTTAGCCATGATTTCACCAGCAAATCCTGGGATTCTCATTTTAAGACCTTTTAAGTCATCAACAGTATTAATCTCTTTTCTGAACCATCCACCCATTTGGTTTCCTGAACTTCCACCTGGATAAGATAATACTTTATGTGGTGCATATACTTTTTGAGTTAATTCTTTACCTCCACCATAGTAAAACCATGCATATTGTTCTGGTGTAGTTAAACCAAATGGCATAGTACTTAAAGGTAATGTATTGATATCTTTACCTTTCCAGTAATATGATGCAGAGTGACCCATTTCATATTGACCACCTTTAACCATATCTAAGATACCAAGTGCTGCTTTGTGTTTATTTGATGCATCAACTCTAATTTTAAGTCTTCCATCAGACATCTCTTCAACCATTGCTGCAAATTTTTTAGGTGCATCAATAAATGGTGATAGAGTTGGTCCCCAAGTTGTTGCTAATTTCCATTTGTATACTTTTTTTGCCATAGCATCTGTTGTTGCTAATCCAGCAACTAATGCAGTTGCTACAAGTAGTTTAGTAGTTTTACCAAACATATTCATGTGATCTCCTTTTTTTGTGTCTCGAAAAAATTGTAACAATCATACATGATAATGATATGACATTTTAGTAAAATTTCATGATAAAATCCCTATAAATCGGGCTTTGTGAGCATATGTTCATAAAAATAGCAAATTGCTATTTCCATGCTATTTTTGACTATTTAGTCCACTTTAAATTTATATCCAGTATCAACTACTGTTTCAATATAATCTTTTTTTACAACTTTTCTTAAACGTCTAACAAGACTTCTAATTGATTCAATTGATACAAAAGAACCTTCCCAA
Organism: Arcobacter arenosus; assembly: GCF_005771535.1. Lineage (NCBI taxonomy): Bacteria > Pseudomonadati > Campylobacterota > Epsilonproteobacteria > Campylobacterales > Arcobacteraceae > Arcobacter > Arcobacter arenosus. The sequence goes on along the minus strand of NZ_VANU01000002.1, from coordinate 181,926 downwards.
ACATAATTTTCTATTGCCTCATAAGTTAATACTTGATTCTTTTTTGTTAAAAATAGATTGATTAAGAGTCTCTCTTTCTTTGTTAATCTTTGAGTTTCACCATCAATTGTTATTGTTGAAGATTTATAATCAAAGTAACAATCTTTATCAAAGGTGATTATATCATCTGTTATTTGACAAAGTCTTTCAACTTTTATTTCAAGTTCATCTATAAAAAATGGTTTTTTTAGATAATCATTACATCCAAAATCATATGATTCTTTTATCACATCAAGCTCAACAGAAGCTGAAATTATGATAACTGGAACTTCTGAGTAAAATTCTCTAATTTTTTTTAAAATTTTTATCCCATCAACATTTGGCACATTAATATCTAATATAAAACAAGAAAAACCTTCCATTATATTATTGAAGGCTTCTTTACCATCAACATAACTAAATACCTTGTATCCTTTTAATTCAAGCCTTTTTTTTATTGTTGAATTTAGCTTAACATTGTCTTCAAGAAGCATTATTTTCATTTGCTAACCTTTTATTATGAGGAAGTTTAATTGTGAATATAACATGTTTGTCTTTATTTTTTACATTAATTATACCATTCATCTTGTCTTCAATTATTACCTTTGCCATATAAAGTCCAAAACCTGTACCATCTTTTTTAGTAGTAAAATATGGTTCAAATATTTTGTCAATGATATTTTCATTTATATTTCCAGCATCATCAATAATCTCAATTGTAGTATAGGTATTACAACTTGAGATATTTATAGTAATATTGTATTTTTTTGAACTGTTTTTTTCTAAAACTTTATTTTTAGCATTATTTATCAAGTTTAGTAAAACCTGTTTAAACTCATTTTCATACCCATAAATTAAAAGTTCCTCTTTATCATACTCATAATTGAAATGAAGATTTATATTTGAGTAAAATATTTGTTTACCGATGATTTCAAAAATATCTTCAAAGGCTTTTCTAATAGCAAATAGTTTTTTACTAGTAGAGGGTTTTAAAAAGTTCCTAAAGTCACTTAGGGTTTTTGACATATATTTTATTTGAACCATTGAATCATTTACAAACTCTTTTACTTGAATATCTTTTAATTCATTTAATAAAAATGAGGTTTGTATATCTTGAACTTGCGCTGATAATTCAACTAAAGGCTCATTCCATTGGTGGGCAATGGCAGCTACCATATCACCCATTTCAGCTAGTTTTCCTTGCTGTATTAAAAATTGTTTTTGTTGTATTCTTTCTGTTATATCATCCATTATACAAACAATTCCACCAATAGAACCATCATTGTCTAAATATACCGCTTTATTTATAATTATATGACGCATATGATTGTTTGGTAGATGAAGTGTAACTTCAGATGTATTAGTTCCATGGGTTTTTAGAAGTTCTTCATCTACTTGTTTATTTTTCTTTGCTACTGCTGGGTCAAAAAAATCTTTAGCTGTTTTCCCAATAACCTCTTTTTTAGGAACACTTAAAAGTTCGCAAAATGCTTTATTACAACCTAAAAACTTACCATCTTTGTTTTTATAATAGATTGGATTAGGCAAGGTATCAAGTAATACTTTATCAAATTTGATTCTATTTTGTAAATCTTTTTCAACAATTTTTCTTCTTTGAATATTTGCCTTCATTGAAAATACCATAATAAGTAAAACCGCAATTATAGTTACAGTGATTATTACTAACTTTGTATATTTTCTAATAAATGTATGGGGTTCATTTATTATTGTGTAATCTTTTAAAATCTCTGAAACATCTAAATCAAATCTATTTAACTCATTATAATCAAAAAGATATTTGTTTGGAGATTTTTCTAAAACTGGAATATCATAAACTTTTTCACCATTCAAAACCCGTAAAGCCATTTTAGAAACAGCATCTCCTTGAGCTTTTGCAGACGTTAATAAACCTCCAACAATCCCATAATCTAAGTAAAAATCCCAAAGTCCATAAAGGGGAACTTTAGCTACCTTTCTAATCTCTTTTACACTTTGTCTATAAGTAAAGTATTTACCTGTTTTATCTTTAAACAGTAAAACCAATAAAATGGCACTATTCGAATCTAGTTTTGTAATCTCATTTTGAATATTTTTTATATCTAAATCATCTATATATTCAATTTTTAATCTATTTTTATATCTTTTCATAATTGGTTCTAAATCTTTTTTCATGGCCATACCAGTTTTAGATTTATCATTGATAATTATTAATTTCTGTAAATGTGGTTGGAGATTTAAAATCAGTTCAAAGTTTTTTTCTAAATCAACTTGCTCTACAACTCCACTCATATAGTGGGTTACAAAATTTTCATCTAAAATTGATTTATTAAAATTATTAATTCCACAAAAAAGTACTGGGGAGGTGGGAAATAAAAAATCGTGGTATTTAACTAAAAAATCAAAAGCATTGTTATCACTTACAATAACCAAATCAAATTTTCTGTTTGCAATTTTTTCTTTATATAAATTTGCTAATTTATAAAAATAGTTTTCCCCCGCAACCCTTTTTGTATCCATATAAAAAGTTGTAAGTTCAATATTATCGTAGGGTTCAAAGTTTTTTTCTATTGCTTTAGAGATGTCATCTGTCCATTTATACCCTTTATGATAAGAATGAATCAGTAACACCTCTTTATTTTGTGCATATAAAAAGTTTAAAAAAAGTAATAAAAATAGGATTGTTTTTTTCATAAAAGATTATATCATTAATCAATAAAAATTACATATCCTGATTTTGGTCCATGGGCTCCTATTACTAATGATTGTTCAATATCTGCAGTTTTAGATGGACCACTTACAAATACACCATATGTTGATTTATCAAAGTTTATTTGCTCATAGGCTTCATGCATATTATGAACAATATTATTCTTATCTACTACAATAACAATATTTTGAGCAATAAAATATAAACTTCTATGTCTATTCTCTGGATTATTTAACCATACCGCCCCATTTTCAGAAACTGCAAAATCACCTTTTACAACTGCTAGATCTATATCTTTTAAATTGTGAGGGTCATTTTCTCCATTAGCATCGAAATTTCCAAGGGTAAAACCATCAACATTTGAAGCTATTTGTTTCTCTTCTGGATATAACTCAGAAATTGTTTTATCCAATTCCTCTTTTTTTATAAAAAGGGCTTTCCCCCCTACACTTTCAAGCATTGTAGAAAACTGCTCATAGGGATTTTCATATTTAATCCCAATATTTTTATAAGAAGGTAACTCTGTATCAACAACTACATTATTGTTTCTAATGCTTTGTAAAATTTGCTCTTTACTTGTCATTTTCTAATCCTTCTTTGTAAATCTCTTTAAAACTTTTCTTTGGAAAAGGTGGTAACTCTCGTCCCTCTCCCCAAACATTAAATTTATTGTATAAAAGTGCCCTTGGCATAATTGGCACTAATTTTCTTGCAACTTTTCCTGCAAATGTAAATAGTTTTGGTTTTGTCATTAACCAAACAGCAGCTTGCATAATAAGTTTTTTCTTAGTTGATATGATATCTTTTTCCCTTAAATCTTGTCTGTGTGTATATAGTTGAGAATCAAGGTCAATTTTAACAGGACACACATTTGAGCAAGAACCACATAATGAACAAGCAAATGATAAAGTTTTATGTTTTTTAGGATCTCTAAATGTCCCTAATGTAGAACCAATAGGTCCAGGAATAACATAATCATACGAATGACCACCACTTCTTCTATAAATTGGACAAGTATTCATACAAGCCCCACATCTAATACAGTTTAAAGCTTTTTTATAAGATTTAGATTGTAAGAAGGGACTTCTTTTATTATCAACAATAACAATATGCATCTGTCCACCTTCAATTGGTCCATGAAAATGTGATGTATATGAAGTTATAGGTTGTCCCGTTGCACTTCTTGCAAGTAATCTTGTAAATACACTTAAGTCTTCAAGTCTTGGAATAATTTTTTCTATTCCCATACATGCAATATGAAGTTTGGGTAAAGAAGCACCCATATCTGCATTTCCCTCATTTGTACAAACAACTACTCCACCTGTTTGTGCTATAGCAAAGTTAACCCCAGTTATTCCTGCGTCTGCATTTAAAAACTTTTCTCTTAAGTGAGCCCTTGCTGCTCTTGTTAAATATGTTGGATCAGAATTTCCCTTTTCAGTATTTAATTCTTTATGGAAAGTATCAGAAACATCCTCTTTTTTTAAGTGAATTGCAGGAAGAACAATATGTGAAGGAACCTCTTTTCTAAATTGAACAATTCTTTCACCTAAGTCTGTATCAACAACCTCTAAACCTTTACCCTCTAAATAAGGGTTTAAGTGGCACTCTTCCGTTAACATAGATTTTGATTTAACAACTTTTTTTACATTGTTTTCTTTTAAAATCTTATATACTATTTCATTATGCTCTTGTGCATCCTTTGCAAAATGAACTTTAATCCCTTTTTTAGAAGCGTTCTCTTCAAACTCTAAAAGATATTTATCAAGGTTTGCCATAGTATGTGTTTTTACTTGATCTGCAAAAGTTCTTAATTGTTCCCATTCAGGAATAGATTTAGAAGCTCTATCTCTTTTTTCTCTTACAAACCATAAAGCTTTATCATGCCAATGCATTCTTTCATCATTTGCAACAAACTCTTTTGCTTTAAGTGGGTGATTATGTACGCTCATTTTCTACTCCCCTACTAAAATTTCAGTTATATGCATAACTTTTACTGGTAATTTTTCTCTATTAATGATACCTTCCATATGCATTAAACAAGACATATCTGCACCTGTTATAATTTGTGCATCTGAATCAATATGATCTTTAATTCTATCTTTTCCCATAGCCACAGAGATATCAGGTTCTGTTACGGAAAAAGTTCCCCCAAAACCACAACACTCATCTTCTCTATTTAATTCAACAAGTTCTATACCTTCAACCATCTCAAGTAAGTTTCTTAGTTTATTGTTATATGGGATATTTAATTCAGTTGGTGTCCCTAAATCTAACATTCTATGTCCATGACATGAATTGTGAAGACCAACTTTGTGTGGAAATTTAGCATCTAATTTTTCAACTTTTATAACATCATGTAAAAACTCACTAATCTCATATATTGATGTTTTTACCTTATTGTACTCTTTATCATCTTCTTCAAAAAATGGTTTATAATGATCTTTTACTGTTACTACACAAGATCCCGTTGGAGCTACAATATAATCATATTTTTTAAAAATATCTACAAACTGTTGTGCTAATACTTTCATATCCTTTGAACATCCCGAATTTGACATTGCTTGACCACAACATGTTTGCTCCATTGGATATTCAACTTCAATATCTAATTTTTTTAAAATGTTTAATGTTGCAATACCACAATTAGGGTAAAGTTCGTTCATAAAACAGGGAATAAACAAACCTACTTTCATTTTCTCTCCTAGTCTGCCTTTTGGCTTTTTCATTATTTAAGTCATTCTAATATCATTATATAAGAAAGGTGTGATAATTTAGAATAAAAAGTTATCTATTTTTAATATTTTTTATATCTATTTTTAATATAATAAAGGAAAAATGCAAAAAAAGACAACTCAAGAAAAACATACACAAATAGCAAACTATACAATGAACTATATATACAATTATATAGATACAGATATAAATATCGATAAACTTGCAAATAAATTTGAAATTAGTCGTGTTTACTTTCAAAATATATTTAAAAATCAAATAGGAAAAAATATTTACGAAGCGATTAAAGATATAAGATTGTATAAAGCTTCTAATTTACTACTTACTAATAAGTCATCTACAATTAAGCAAATTGCTAATATGTGTGGTTACTCTTCACAAACTTCGTTTATAAGAGCATTTAGACTAAGGTTTAATCAAACTCCTAAAGAGTGGAGAAATGGTGGTCATAAGAACTATTCTAATAATATTTTAAAAGATATTGATATCAATTTTGATGAAATTAAAAATCTTGACAAAAGTGAACCAAAAATCGTAAAACTTAATCCTATGAAAATTTATTATCTAAGAAACAAAGGGTACAGTAAAGAGTCATTAAAAAAAACATGGCAAAAAATTCAAGCTTGGATTTACACCAATAATATAACAAACTATAAGGAATTAGCTTTTTACCACGATAATCCTGTAATCACACCAGCAAATGATTGTGTATATGTTGCGGCAGTTTTTGTTGAAGATAAAATAGATTTATCTAATACAAACCTGCCCCATTTTAAAATTTCTGGAGGATTATATGCTTCCTTTGAGATTAGTGGAGTTCATGGGGATATTTTAAGATTATTACAATGGGTGTATCAAGATTGGCTTCCAAAAAGTGGATTTGAGACTACGACAAACCCCGCACATACTGTACTAAGACAAAACCATTATACTCATTCAAGTGGAAGGTTTGAAGCAACTTTATATCTTCCAATACAATATGTTTAAGAAAGTTTTGAAAATCTATTTTTCAATAAATATACTTGTGTCATTGGGTAAATATGGATTTGAAATAGTTACTTTGTTACTTAAACTATTACAAAAATTGATAATTGATTCTTCTTTTATTTTATTAAAGGAGTCTTTTTTTAGAAAATTAAAGGCAAAACCTTTAGTTGAAGAATTAAAACATTTTTCTATTGAATAAAAAAACTCTTTCTCTTTTAATATATTTAAAGCTCCACTACAAATAATATAATCTTTGTGGGGTATCTCTTCTTGTAAAAAATTTAAAATCTTAAATTTATGATTAGGAAATCTTTTTTTCGATTCATTTATCATAAAATCTTCACAATCAATACCTAAATATTCTTTAGGTATAAGCTCTTTATTTTGTAAGAAATATAAATAATCAGCAAAACCACAACCCAAATCCAAAATTGAAGAGTTTTCTAAATCTTTTTGAAAAAACTTTGTCAAAACTTCAAATCTAATATACTGATTTTTCATTGAGTTCCAGTGAACTCCCCTAGCTGTAACTCCAAATTTTTCATAAGAAGTTTTATAAAACTTATGGTTTAAATTAGACATCTCTATTTAGTTTTTCTATAGTAACGCCGTTATCTTTAATAAATTTAGATACAACTTCGGAATTTGTATGTTCATAAGCTCTATCATAAACAATTCTTTTTATTCCAGCAGCAATTAAATTTTTTGAACACTCACTACATGGTTCCAAAGTTACATAAATAGTACCATCTTCTATACTTATACCTTTTCTAGCTGCCCAAATAATAGCATTCATTTCTGCATGAATCTCATAAGTTTTTGACCAATCATGATGTTCTTTTGTATATTCTTCATTCCAATGTTCACTACAATTTATATATCCAGCTGGGGTTCCATTATATCCTGTTGATAAAATTCTTCCATCTTTTACTATAACTGCACCAACTTGTTTTGATACACATTTTGAAGCACTTGCAATTTCATGGGCTATGTTGATAAAGTTTAGGTCACTAATCATGATTTTCCTTTAAAGTTATATATTAATTGCAATAAAATCATAGATTAATTACAAAAATAAAAACTTCTATTTTTTTGTATATTTTTAGTAAATTTTAGTAAATTTCATACTAGTTTTACTTTAAAAAGAGTAGATTTTTTAAAAAAATCAATTTTTAAAAAAGAAATTATAACAAATTTTATGGTATTATTGCCTAAATTTAAAAAGAAAAGGTTAAATATGGATTTTAAAGAAGTAAAAGAATTAATAAGAATTTTTGATAAAAGTGAATTAAGTAAATTAAAATTAAAAGAGGGTGAATTTGAATTAGCTATGCAAAAAGGTTTTGAAGGTGGTACTGTTGTAACTCAAGCACCAACTGCTGTAGCTGCACCTGCACCAGTTGCAGTTCCTGCACCAGCTTCTACTGCAAATAATACAGTAACTTGCTCTACTGAAGATCCAAGTGTATGTGGTGATACAATCAATGCACCTATGGTTGGAACTTATTATTCTTCACCATCTCCAGAAGCACCTGCATTTGTTAAAGAGGGAGATACAGTTAAAAAAGGTCAAACTTTATGTATCCTTGAAGCTATGAAAATTATGAATGAAGTTGAAGCTGAATTTGATTGTAAAATCTTAAAAGTATTAGTTGAGAATTCTGCACCAGTTGAATATGATATGCCACTTTTCTTAGTAGAAAAAATATAAGCTGAGAGTTTCATATGGCTGAAATAAAAAAAATATTAATCGCTAATAGAGGTGAAATAGTTCAAAGAGCTATTAGAACTATTAGAGAAATGGGCAAAAAATCTGTTGCTGTTTATTCTGCAGGAGATAAAAATGCAGCTTATTTAAAACATGCAGATGAAGCTATTTGTATCGGGGATGTTAAATCTATCGATTCATATTTAAATATTCCAGCAATTATTACTGCTGCTGAAATTACAGGATGTGATGCAATTTTCCCAGGATATGGATTTTTATCTGAAAATCAAGATTTTGTAGAAATTTGTAAATTACATGGAATTAAATTTATTGGTCCATCAACAGAAGTTATGGAAAAAATGGCTGATAAATCAAAAGCTAAAGATGAAATGATTAAAGCTGGTGTTCCAGTTGTTCCTGGTTCTGATGGAGCTGTACACTCTGTTGAAGAGGGGAAAAGAGTTGCCTTAGAGATTGGATATCCAATTATGGCTAAAGCTGCTGCAGGTGGTGGTGGTAGAGGTATGAGACTTATTGAGTCTGAGGATAAATTTGAAAACCTATTTACTGCTGCATCTTCTGAAGCATTAGCTGCTTTTGGTGATGGGACTATGTACTTAGAAAGATTTATTAATAACCCAAGACATATAGAAGTTCAAGTTATTGGTGACTCACATGGTAATGCAATTCATGTTGGGGAAAGAGATTGTTCTTTACAAAGAAGACACCAAAAAGTTATTGAAGAATCACCAGCAATTTTATTAAATGATGATACAAGAAAACATTTACATGAAGTTGCTGTTAAAGCAACTAAATATTTAAAATATGAAGGTGCTGGTACATTTGAATTCTTAGCAGATGATAAACAAAATATCTATTTCATGGAAATGAATACAAGACTTCAAGTTGAACATCCAGTTTCTGAAATGGTTTCAGGTCTTGATATTGTTGAGTGGATGATTAGAGTTGCTGAGGGTGAAGAATTACCTTCTCAAGAATCTATTAAATTTAGAGGTCATGCAATTGAAGTTAGAATCACAGCAGAAGACCCAAATAACTTCTTACCTTGTCCTGGAAAAGTTAAACAATGGTTTGTTCCAGGTGGAAGAAATGTAAGAGTTGATTCTCATGTTTATGCTGGATATGTAGTTCCTCCATACTATGACTCAATGATTGGAAAACTAATTGTTTGGGGAAGAGATAGAGAAAAAGCTATCAATATTATGAAAAGAGCATTAAATGAATTTGAAGTTGAGGGGATTAAAACAACAATTCCATTCCATCAAAAAATGATGGAAAATAAAGACTTTATTTCAAATAACTACGATACAAAATATTTAGAAAACTACAAAGGTTTAGAAGACCTATAAATAAGAGTGGGGAACCACTCTTATTCTATAAAAGCTTATATTTATCTTAATTTAGATATAATCCGCCACTTACACGAAAATATAATCTATAGTTTACTTTGAGTCTGCAATTTCAAGGTCCTGTTTAAATATCGATTTACACAGTTTTTTAATTTAACACTTAGTTTTGAGTTAAAGGTTATATTGGTGTGTATTAAATTTACATATTAAGGTAACAAATGACTTTTAACGAGTTTAATTTTAAAGAAAAACTACAAGCTTCAATTGCAGAAGCTGGGTTTAAAGAACCAAGTCCAATTCAAAGAGATGCAATCCCTGTAGTTTTAGAGGGGAAAGATATTGTTGGACAAGCACATACAGGTACAGGTAAAACTGCTGCATTTGGACTTCCATTATTAAATATGATGGAAGCAAATGGTAGTGTTGAAGCTGTTGTTATTGTTCCAACTAGAGAGCTTGCAATGCAAGTTTCAGATGAGTTATTTAGATTTGGTAAAAATCTAAAAATTAATACAGCAACTGTTTATGGTGGACAATCATACTCAAGACAATTAAAACATATTGAAAATGCAGGTATTATTATTGCCACTCCAGGAAGATTTTTAGATCTTTTAAAAGGTGAAAAAATCAATATTAAACCATCTTTTGTTGTTTTAGATGAAGCAGATGAGATGTTAGATATGGGATTTCTTGATGATATAAAAGAGATTTTTACATATCTTCCTGAGCAAAGACAAACATTATTGTTTTCGGCAACTATGCCAACAGCTATTAAAAACTTAGCTAAATCTATTTTAAAAGAGCCGGAATTTATTACAATCACACAAAGTGAAGTTACAAATTCAAAAATCACTCAATCATTTTATGTAGTTGACGAACATGAGAGAGATGATGCATTAATTAGATTATATGATTTTAAAAATCCAGAAAAATCTATTATTTTTTGTAGAACAAAAAAAGAGGTTGATAGACTTTCTACTTTTTTAGTATCTCAAGGTTTCTCTGCAAAGGGACTTCATGGAGATATGGAACAAAGACAAAGAGAAGAGGCTATTAAGGCATTTAAAAAAAGTAAATTAGAGATTTTAATTGCTACAGATGTTGCAGCTAGAGGACTAGATGTTAATGATGTAACTCACGTATTTAATTACCATTTACCATTTGATTCTGAATCTTATGTTCATAGAATCGGAAGAACAGGACGTGCTGGTAAAGAAGGTATGGCAGTTTCAATTGTTACTCCACATGAATTTAGAATGTTACAAAAAATTCAAAAAGATACAGGTGGAAAACTTGAAGCAAAAGTTATTCCAACAATCAATTCTGTAAAAGAGAAAAAAACTGATTCTTTAAAAAATAAAATTATTGAACAAAAAGTTTATGATTCGGGAATTGAATTAGTAGAATCTTTAAAAGAAGCCTATGACTTATCAACAATTGCTCATAAATTAGCTTCTATTTTAACAAATGACACATATGTTAAAGGTGGAAACTACATCGGGAAATCAGAAAATGATATCCAAAGACTTTTTGATAGACTTCAAAATGATAGAGGTGGAGATAGAAACTCTAGAGGTAGAGGTCGAGGTGGATACAACAGAGGTGGTAGAAACAGAAGCGATAGAAACGACAGAGGTGGAAGATCTAGAAATAGAAATTCATCTGATAGAAATTCATCAGAAAGAAGAGGTAGAAGAGCTTAGACTCTTCCTCTTTTACACTTAAATACCATAATAGTTTTTAAGTGTTTTCTTTGCTTTTTTATAAGCTTCCTTTGAACTTTTCCCAAATCCTCTAAAAGCACCATCTTTATTAAAAAACTCAATAGTATTTAAGTTACCTTTTTTCATAGTAATTACTCTAAATACATCATACTTCTTTTTAATTTTAGAGATAGTGTGAGAATCTTGTTCTCTAATGATTGAAATACTCATTTTGTCTCCTTTTTATTTATTTTCTCTATATTTTATGCCTATATTACATAAAATTTTTCATTTTGTCAAGGATTACTTAAAATAAATGATTTTTTTAGGAGATAATCCCTCGCAAATTTTAAAATTTATAAGGAATAAAATATAGACTTTTGAATGTATTTAAGTATTTTAGTAATAAATTTTTTAAGCTTTATTAAAGAATTTGTAAATAAGTTCCCAGTAAAATCCTATCAAACTTAAATTTCAAAACAATTACAAAAAAGGATACTCATTGGATATTAACACAATGGAAAGTTTTGACAGGGCTAGGGAAAAAACCTTACCAGGTTTTGCAAAATTATCACTGGCACTTTTATTTATGGTAGTGGTATTTTTATGGTCTTACAATTCTCATGGTGGAATTCAAAATCACATGTTTTTAGTTATAGGTGCAGTTTTTGGTGCATATATGGCTATGAATATCGGTGCAAATGATGTCGCAAATAATGTTGGGCCAGCAGTTGGTTCTAAAGCAATTACATTAATGTGGGCTATTGTTATAGCTGCAATATTTGAAGCTGCTGGAGCTTTTATTGCTGGTGGTGATGTTGTTAAGACAATTAAAAAGGGTATTATCGACCCTGCTATGATTTCAAATCCTGATATCTTTATTTGGGCAATGACAGCGGCACTGTTATCTGCTGCTTTATGGTTAAACTTTGCAACTTCTATTGGAGCTCCTGTTTCAACTACTCACTCAATTGTTGGTGGAGTAATGGGTGCAGGAATTGCAGCGGCTGGATTCGCGATTGTTTCATGGGGAACAATGGGTAAAATTGCTGCTTCATGGATAATCTCTCCTGTATTAGGTGGTATTATTGCCGCTTCATTTTTATACTATATTAAGCGTAATATAATGTATAAAAAAGATTTAATAGAAGCCGCAAATAAATTTGTACCCATTTTAGTTGCTGTTATGACATGGGCTTTTTCTACATATATCATTTTAAAAGGTATTAAAAAACTTATTAAACTTGATTTCTTTACAGCAGCTGGAATCGGTATTGTTATTGCTGTAATTTGTTATGTTTTAGTTAAACCAGCTATTGCAAAAGCTTCAAAAAAGATTTCAAATGATAGAGAGGGTGTAAATACTTTATTTACTATTCCTTTAATTTTTGCAGCTGCACTTTTATCTTTTGCCCATGGTGCAAATGATGTTGCAAATGCTATCGGACCATTAGCAGCAATTAGTGATGCTGTTATGAGTGCAGGAATTAATACTAAAGTTGGTATTCCTTTTTGGGTAATGGCAGTTGGTGCTGTAGGTATCTCTATAGGACTTGCTTTATATGGACCTAAATTAATTAAAACTGTTGGATCAGAAATTACAGAACTAGACCAAGTAAGAGCCTTTTCAATCGCAATGGCTGCTGCTATTACTGTTATTATAGCTTCACAATTAGGATTACCTGTATCTTCTACACACATTGCAGTTGGTGGTGTTTTTGGTGTTGGTTTTTTGAGGGAATTTCTTGACTCATCAGAATCAAAATTTATTGCAGATACTAGAAAGAAATTTAAAAAAGATAAAAAGATTCTAGAAAACTATGAACTAGAATTAGTAAAACTTGAAAATTTAGAGAAAAAAAGTAAAGCAGACTATGTAAGAATTGCAGAACTATATAGACTTATTGATGAAAAAATTGATCAAGTAAGAGAAGAAAAAAGAGAGTTCAAACTTGCAAAAAGAGTAAAATATGTAAAAAGAGATGCAGTTAAAAAAATTATAGCTGCATGGATTATTACTGTTCCTGCTGCTGCATTATTATCTGCTGCAATTTTCTTTATGATTAAAGGTATTATGGCTTAAAAGCTTAGGTACTACTACATTATGATAAAATGTCCTTTTTATTAAAGGACGTTTTATCGAAGCACTTATTTCAGTTTCAACTATATATCTATTTATTATTATTGGATTTACATTTAAAAAAGTATTTAAAGAGCAAGTAAACGATAGAACACTTGTACTTTTAAGTCTATATTTTTTATCACCAATTCTTTTATTTTGGGGATTAACAAGAGCTCCTATTACAATGGAGTTTTTAACTGCACCCTTAATATATTATATTGCAATTTTTATATGCTTATTTTTTGTATATCTTTATTCACTAAAAGCTTTTAAAAAACAATATCAAGATAAATCAATATTTTTAGCAACTTCTTTAGTGGGTAATACTGGAAACCTTGGGATTCCCCTTGGTATTGCTTTATTTGGTATTCAAAGTGTTCCTTATACCTCAATTATAAATATCGCAAATGTATTTTATATCTATATTTTTTCTGTTTATTTCTTTGCAGGGGATAAATTTAACTTTAAAGATTCAATTAAAGAGATATTAAAAATCCCAGCAATTCATGCTTCAATCTTGGCTTTAGTTTATAACTACAATGGCTTTACTATGAATGATGATTTTGAAAAACTTTTTACCATGGGAGCTTATGCTGCAATTGTAATTCAACTTGTAATTTTTGGTATTTTTATTGCTCAAGTTAAAGTACGAACTGCCAATTGGAAATTAGCATTTAATATCTCTTTATTTAAACACATTATTTTACCTTTAGTTGGACTTTTTGTAATTTTACAATTTGAAATTGACCCTATGATTGCTGCAGTTATCTTTTTAGAATTGACAGTCCCCCTTGCAGTTAATAATATAAATTTAGCTTCTTTATACAATTGTAAACCCATTGATACAACTTTTTCTGTGTTAGTTGGTTCTGGGATATTTGTTTTACTGATGTATTTTTATATTATGATTATTCAACATTTTTTTGGTTTATAAATTATGTGTGGAATTTTAGGTACAAATTTTCTTAATTCAAATTTCGATAAGGCCTTAGAGAATTTAAATAACAGAGGTCCTGATTTTAATAAAAAAGTTCAACTAGATAATAAACTTTTTGGGCATACAAGATTATCAATAATTGATTTAGATAATGAAGCAAATCAACCTATGGTTTTTGATGATATTTTAATTGTTTTTAATGGGGAAATATATAACTATAAAGAGCTGATAAAAAAGGAAAAGCTAGAAGTTAAAACTGCTTCAGATACTGAGGTTTTAATTAGACTTTATCAAAAATATCAAGAAAAATTTTTAAATAAAATAAACGGAATGTTTAGCTTTTGTATTTATGATATAAAAGAGGATAAATATTTTTGTGCTAGAGATAGATATGGTAAAAAACCTTTTTTCTATCATTTTGATGGAAAAAATTTTATTTTTTCAAGTTCTATTAAATCGATTATTCAAATACTTGGGACAACTCCAAAGTTAAATAAAGTTGCTCTATCTCAATATTTACAGTATTTTGTCCCTTTAGGTGAAAATAGTTTTTATCAAGGAATTAATGCCCTAGAAAGTTCAACATATATGATTTTAAAAGATAATACCCTTTCACAGAAAAAGTATTATAAAATAAATACATATAAAAGAATTAAAACAGAAGATGAGGCTTTATCTTCAATTGAAGAACTTCTATTTAAATGCGTTGAATCTAGACTAGTCTCTGATGTGGAAGTTGGAAGTTTATTAAGTGGGGGTATTGATAGTTCGTTAATCTCAGCACTCTATTCAAAAATAACAAATAGAAAAATCAATACTTTTTCAATTGGGTATGATGAATATAAAAACTATTGTGAACTTGATTTTGCAAAAATTACAGCAGAACACATTAATTCTAATCATCATCCTGTAAGTATTTCAAAAAATGATTTTATAGAATATTTTGAAGATACTTTATTAGCCTTAGAACAACCCCATGGGGATAGTGCGGCAATTCCTTTGAATATTTTAACAAATAAAATTCACAATATGGGAATAAAAACAGTTTTAAGTGGTGAGGGTTCTGATGAACTGTTTTTAGGATATGACAATTATGCAAAATTTTTAAAATATTATGATTTTGAAAAAACTTTAAGTGAAGATCAAAATGGATTTTTAAACTCTATAATTAGTGCTTTACAAAATAACACTAAAGAGAGTGAATATTTAAGAAGAATCGTTAAGAAACAGACTTTATACAATTCATTTGGAGAAATTTTTTCAGATTCACAGAAAAAAAGATTGTTTAACAAAGTTCCAACTTTTAAAGCAGAAAATCCTAAAAAAGACCCTGTTGACTGGATGAGTTATATAGATCTTAAAATTTGGCTAGGAGAGGCTTTATTAAGTAAAGTTGATAGAATCTCTATGAGAAACTCTTTAGAGGTTAGAACGCCGTTTTTAGACTACAGATTAGTTGATTTAGTTTTTTCTATTGATTCAAAAATAAAAGTTGGGGATACAAACAAATATCTTCTTAAAAAAATTGCATCTAAATATATCCCTGAACAAATTATTAATAGAACTAAAAAAGGTTTTAATTCTCCATTTAATGAATGGATTCATGAAGAATATAAAGATTCAATTTTAGATACTATTTTATTTGTTAATAAAGAAACTTCATTATTCAATGAAGAATATATAAAACAAATCTACAATTTATCTAAAAATAGAAAATTTAAACAACATTTATGGAGTTTATTTATTTTCTCAATTTGGTATAAAAAGAATTATATTTTTTAATAAGTCTTAAAACTATATAATACGCAAGATTGAAAGGATAGATGCATGAATTTATTAATCCCTGTTGATAGTAATAAAAGGCATGAAGCTTTAATTACAACACTTGACACCTCAACATATTGGGCTTTTGTAGAACTAGATGAAGGACAAATCTCAAGTTGTAAGTTTTATAAAGACAGAAATGAAATTCAAGCTTTCATTGAAACGGTAGTTGTAATTAATGAAGCTGAATATGTATGGCAATTCCAAGAAGAAGGTATTGCAATTTTAGTTGCACCAAAACAAAGAAGTATTGATGAGATTGTAGAAGCTTTTTTATTTAGTGAACTACATGATTTAAGTATTTAAGTTCTAATAAGATAATATTTCACTCTTTTGGTCGTATAACTCAGTGGTAGAGTGCCACCTTGACATGGTGGTGGTCACTGGTTCAAATCCAGTTACGACCACCATTTTCATATAATAATTTTTAATAATTAAAATATATATTTATGATATTTTATTTTAAGTAAAATTTAATCATAATACGTAAGATTTACTTTATTTATGACTAAGGACCGACTTGAGATATTTTGAACTTACTACTTTATTCATTGCCATTGCCATCTCTTTATTTCTTGGCATTAATCTATTTATAGTTAATAGTATCGAAAAGTCTAAAGATCACTTAGCATTAATGATTGAAAATGAAATCCAAAACCATCCAACTGCCTCACAAAATATTGATAATACTGATGTAACTTATGATGAAAATGGTTTTGAAATAGATAATAACGAAAAAGATAACCCAAGCCTCACAGAATCAGAAATTTCTAACTTTGACATCAAAAATAAATAACATTCTTAATTAATAATCTGTTAAAATTTTTTAATCTATTTAAAAAAGGGAAAAAATGAGAAATTTAGTGAAAATACTAGTTATAGTATCTTTAGTTGTAAGTTTTTCTTCTGCAAAAAAAGTTTACAAACTAAAAATGGCTACTACATGGGGACCAACCCTATCTCCATTGTTTGATGCAGCAGTTAATATGGCTAAAATGGCTGAAGAGATGTCAAATGGTGAATTGAAAATTAGGATTGATGCTGCTAATAAGCATAAAGCACCATTTGGAGTTTTAGATATGGTAAAGGGTGGTCAATACGATTTAGGACACTCTGCTTCATATTATTGGAAAGGTAAAGATATTGCAACACTGCCATTTACATCTATGCCTTTTGGTTTAACTGCACCTGAGCAATATGCATGGTTTTATTATGGTGGCGGTTTAGAATTGATGCAAAAAGTATATGCAAGACACAACCTTTATTCTTATCCAGGGGGAAGTACTGGAGTTCAAATGGGTGGATGGTTTAGAAAAGAGATTAATAGCGTAGATGATTTAAATGGTATTAAAATGAGAATCCCAGGATTTGCAGGTGAAATTATGGCAAAACTTGGTGTACAAGTAACAAATATTGCTCCAGGTGAACTTTATACAGCATTAGAGCGAAATAATATTGATGCTTTAGAGTGGGTTGGACCATCAATGGATATAAATATGGGATTTCATAAAGTAGCTCCATATTATTATACTGGATGGCATGAGCCAGCATCAGAAATGCATTTTATGGTTAATAAAAAAGTTTTTGATAAATTACCTAAACACCTTCAAGCAATTTTAGAGAATTCTATGAAATTAGCAGCTTATAATATGTATGCACAAAACTATGATATGAATGCTACTGCTTGGAAAAAGATGAAAGAAGAGTATCCTTCAATTCAAGTAAAAACTTTCCCTAAAGAGGTTATGGATGCTATGAAAAAAGCGAATAAAGAATTAAGGGAAGAGTTATCAGCTAAATCTCCTGAATTAAAAGAGGTTTTAGATTCTCAAGATGAATATATTAAAAAAGTAAGAGAATGGACAAAAATGTCTGACTATTTATATATTAAAGATAATATATAAATCTAATCTATTGATGTGATTAGTTTTTTCTAATCACATCATAAATATCTGTTCTTCTGTCCTTTAGATTATTTACACTTCCAATATTATGCAACTCTTTTAAAAGCTCTAAATCAACGTCAGCAATTAAAATCATCTCGGTATTAGGTGTAGATTCAGCTTTTATACCATTTGATGGAAAAGCAAAATCACAAGGGGTAAATACTGCAGATTGTGCATACTGTATATCCATATTAGTAACTTTTGGAAGGTTACCAACACAACCTGCTATTGCAACATAACATTCGTTTTCAACGGCTCTTGCTTGTGCACAAACTCTAACTCTTGAGTAACCATTTTGGGTGTCCGTTAAAAAAGGAACAAAAAGTATATTCATTCCATCATTGGCAAGTAATCTACTTAATTCAGGAAATTCAGAATCATAACAAATCAAAATTCCAATTTTTCCACAATCAGTATCAAAAGTTTTAATCTCATTTGAACCTTGTAAACCCCAAACTTTTTCTTCATCAGGTGTAACGTGGATTTTTGCATATCTTTCAATCGTCCCATCTCTTTTGCATAAAAATCCAACATTTTGAAGAATACCATCAACTAACTCTGGCATACTTCCAGTGATAATATTTATATTATAAGATATTGCAAGGGCAGAGAATGCATCTTTAAATTGTGGAGTATATTCTGCAAGTTTTCTAATAGCATCTGCTTCACTAAGGTGATTGTATTTAGCCATTAAAGGTGCGTTGAAAAACTCTGGGAATAGTGCAAAGTCACTTCTATAGCTTGATACAGATTTTACAAAATACTCTGCTTGTTCTAAAACCTCATCAATATTTTTATAAGGTCTTACTTGCCATTGAATAAGTCCTAACCTAATTACTAGCTTTTCTTGCATAGGTTTTGTTGTTGCTTTAGTATAATAAATATTATCCCATCTTAGAAGACAAGCATACTCTTTACTCTCAATATCCCCTTCAAGATAGTTTTTTATAACCCTTTTTACATAAAAATCATTTGATAATTGAAAATTTAAAACTGGGTCATAGATTTCCCGTGATTTTACCTTTTGAATATACTCTTTAGGACTTATCTCATTTGCATATTTTGCATAATTTGGTATTCTTCCACCAAAAATAATACCCTTTAGATTTTTTTCTTCACATAGCTCTTTTCTAAACTCATAAAGCCTTCGTCCAAGCCTTAAACCCCTAAATTTTTTATTAATAAAAATATCTACTCCATAGAGCATATTTCCATTTATATCGTGGGTATTAAAACTATAATTGCCCGTAATCTCTTTATAACTATGGGTATCATCAAATTTATTATAATCAACAATAATGGATAAAGCGAATCCTGCTAATTCATCATTTATTTTGATTCCAACTTGTCCCTCGGGAAACTTTTCAATTAATGAATAAAACTCCTCTTGAGTCCATGTCGAATCATCAAGATGTCTATATTCATTTTCCATCAATCGTACAATCTCTAAATGGTCCTCTTTTTTTAGATAAACCAATTCTATTTTGTCAATTTGTTCAATATCTTCCATCTTTATTCTTTTTTATTTATTAAAAACCATTTGGATTAAAACCACCTGTTGGATCAAAACCTGTGTCAAATCCACCTGCAAAACCTGCTCCAGTCATATATTGCATTGACCTATCCTCAAAGCCATTTTGAACAGATTTCATTCTTAAATTCATTATATCTGTTTTAGGGTCTATAAATTGTGGGCATACCATTGTACAGTTTCCACATAAGGTACAGTCCCATACTCCATTATCTTGTATTTTTTCTAAGGTTTGTACCTTGTGTGACTCTTTTTTATCATCAACATATCTTAAAGCTCTTGTTAGGGCATATGGGCCTAAAAATTTATCATTTACTTCATATATAGGGCAAGAGCTGAAACAACTTTGACAAAGGATACAATTACTTTGTGTGTCTATTAATTTTTCATCTTCTTTACTAATTGTAGTTTCTTCTAGTTTATTTAAAAAAGTGTTTGATTTTTTTAAAAGTTTTGATTCGTGTTCTAAATCAACAATTAAATCTTTTATAACTTTTGTATTTTTAATGGGTTCTATTAAATCATTTTCATTTAATTTACTTTTACAAGCTAATTTTTCTACTCCATTTACTCTAAGGGAACAACTTCCGCAAATACCTGTTCTACATCCACATCTAAAAGCTAAAGATTCATCATATTTTATTTTCACTTCAATAAGTGATTCTAAAATAGTTTTATTATCTTTTATATCATAATCTACTATCTCATCAATATCTTGTTCACTGTTAAATCTTTTTATTTTGATATTCATAGAACATCCTCAAAGTAGTTTTTTATTTTGCCATCTTTTAATAAACAAACACTGTTTTTTTCATACTCTAAAGATTTATCTTTAAAATCTACTCTATAATGGGCTCCACGACTCTCTTTTCGTTCAATTGCACATAAAAGAATAGGTTCACATAGGGTAATTAGATTTTTTAGTTCTAATAGTTCAATGAGATTTTTATTATATATTTTATCTTTGTTTTTAATACCAATTTTTGAAATCTCTTCTTTCTTTTTATTTATATAATCTAATGCCTTTATTAATTTCTTTTCTTCCCTAAATAATCCTACATTTACAAAAAAAAGTTTCCCTATCTCTTTTTTTATTTTTAAATAGTCTAAATTAGTTTCTTTTTCAAATATCTCTTCTATTTGTTTTTCATTTTTTTTATATTGGATGTCAGATATACTTAAATCATCAATTTCTTTTGCACTATCACTTGCATTTTTACCTGCAACTTGTCCAAAGGTAATAATTTCTAATAAAGAGTTTCCTCCGAGTCTATTTGCCCCATGAATTCCACTTTGTGAACACTCACCACAAGCATATAAGTTTTTTATACTTGTTTTTGCATCAATATCTGTCTCAATACCACCCATAGTATAATGTGCTGATGGATTAATTGGTATTAAATCCTCTTCCATTTTTAGATTTAAAAAGTCGATTACGAGTCTTCTTTCTTGGGGCATAGCCTCTTGTATTTTCTCAATACCAAGATGCCTTAGGTCTAAATAGACTTTTTCCCCATCATGATTCTTTTTAAAGATTGCCCTTGCTACTTCATCCCTTGGTTTTAATTCATCAATAAATCTATTTCCATCTTTATCAACTAAATAACCACCCTCACCCCTTGCACTTTCACTTATTAAAATGTTTTTATTTTCTAATGTAGTTGGGTGAAATTGAATAAACTCCATATTCGATAATTTTGCTCCTGCTCTAAATGCTGCTGCTATTCCATCACCAGTTGATACAAAAGAGTTAGTTGTAAATTGATGATAAAGACCAGCATATCCACCTGTTGCTAGTATTACAGTTTTAGCAGCTATTTGAATAAGTTCAGAAGTTTGCATATTTAGTACAATTGTACCCTTTACACAATTTTCTTCTACTATTAAATCTAATAAATAGTGTTCATTTAAAAACTCTATCTCTTCTTTAATACATTGGTCATAAAGTGTATGAAGTATTTTTAAACCTGTATAATCTGAGCTGTAGCAGGTTCTTTTAGCTTTTGTACCTCCAAATTTTCTTTGGGCAATACCATAATTTTTATTTCTACTAAAAGGAACTCCTATTGAATCTAACCACATTAATGTATTTTTTGAATTTTCACATAAATATTTAATATTTTTTTGATTTCCTAAATTATGGGACGCTTTATAGGTATCATTTATATAATTTTGATTGTTATCATCATTGGTTTCATTTAAAACAGCATTTATTCCACCCTGAGCTTGACAAGTTTGAGAATGGGTAGGATATGTTTTAGATACTACAAGTACTTCACTGCCATTTTTTTTTGCGTTTAGTGCGGCAGTTAAACCTGCTCCCCCTGAACCAATTATCAATACATCAATCATTTTACTCCCAAAACTCTTTTAAAGCTTCTTTTTGTTCTATAGTTTTTTCTGTAATTGAAGAATCCTTAATTGATATACTAGATTCTTCTCCTATATTTAAATTCTCAATCTCTTTTAAAGCTGCTTCCAAATCCATTTCACTAAGTTCTACTTTTTGTTGTTCAATTTTAGTTTGTTTCTCATCTTTAGTAACTTTTATCTCTTCATTAATTTTTTTATTTGAGTTTGTATTCATCTGTTTTAATCTTAGATAATCTTTCATCATTTTTTCATATTCTGAAAATTCTAATAACATAAAACCAGGTTTACCATCACGTAAAATTATTGCTTTTTCAATCTCTTTTTTATTTAACCTGTCAAATATTTTTTTACTCTTTCTTATTAACTCTGTAGATGAATACATCTCTTCCGAAGTGTAGTGTAAAGGATCCATAATTACTCCTATGCGAATTGTAGTATGTATTATACTATGTATTCTTGTATGTTGTCAAATACTAAATCCATTACCCTATTTCTTGCTTCAGTTGAACCCCATCCAATATGTGGTGTAACTATAAGTCTATCTTTATTTTGTACATTATTTAGTGGATTAGATTTTAACATTGGCTCTTTACTTACTACATCAAGCCCACAATATAGTGATTTATCACTATCTAGTCTATCCGCTAAATCTTTTTCATTTATTATTCCACCTCGTCCAACATTTACTAATATTGCTCCATCTTTAAACAAATTTAGATTTGATTTATTAATCAAATTAAAAGTTGCATCATTTAATGGAGCATGTATTGTTACAATATCAGATTGTGATAATAATTCTTCTAAACTTTTTTGCTCAAAATTTGTATTTGAATTCTTACCAGAAGTAGAGTAATAGCTCACATTACAACCAAAGCTTTTTGCTATAGATGCAACTTTTGTTCCAATTTCACCTAAACCAATAATTCCCCAGTTTTTGTTTTCTAATTCATAAAAAGGTTTGTCAATATGTGTGAAGATATCTGACTCTCCCCAATTACCTTTTTTAACATAGTCAATATAATAATTTAATTTTTGCACAAAATGGAATACATGGGCAAAAGTTACTTGTGTTACACTTGCTGTTGAATAACCAGCAACATTTTTTACTACTATACCTTTTTCTTTTGCGAATTTAAGGTCAATGTTATCTGTTCCTGTAGCTGTGATACATATAAGTTTTAAATTAGAGTTTTCCATTATTTTTTTATCTATTACTACTTTATTTGTAATTACTATATCTGCAGTTTTAACTCTATCAAGAGTTTCATCTTCATTTGTTATGTCATATATAGTTAAATCACCAAGGGTTTCAAATTTACTTATATCAATATCATAACCAATTGTTTTTCTGTCTAAAAATACGATTTTCATTTTGTATACCTTTACATATTTTATTTAGTAAAGGTACCAAAATTTATTTTAATAAGCTATTATTTGTTTTTACTCGAGAAAATTTGTTCTGCCCATTCAGTAATTGGACCTCTAAGAACCTTTTGTAGTTTAATTGCAAAAGTGTTAACTAATTCACTTTCATTTTTTGTTGAGTTTAAAAGTGTAGTTAATGAGTTTGTATGTTTATTTACATAAAAGTTATCAATTTGCTTATTACTTCCTAATACAACAACTTTACATGAGTTATCAATTCTAGACAATACCATTTGCATAGTTTTATTTGACATATTTTGAGCTTCATCAATAATTACAAAAGCATTTGATAAAGTTCGTCCTCTCATCTCTCCAACCCACATGGTTTCTATCCCATAGTTTTGAATAAGTTGTTCCACTCTTTGACTAACTTCTTGATCATCTAATTCTTGAATATTTTCGTTGTTTTTTCTATTTGATTGTTTCTTTTTATATTCAGTTCTAATAATATAATCTAAACTATCCATCAAAGGATGATTATAGATTTTAAATTTTTCTTCTAAACCTGGAAGATAACCAACATCTTCACCCTTATCCAATGATTCTATTGAATTTCTAATATATATAATTCTTTGGAAAAATTTTTGTCTAATAAGTTTTAATGCTCCACTTAAAGCTAATAAAGTTTTACCTGATCCAGCTTTAGCCTCTACAATTAAAACATTGTGAAAATGTGAAAGTATGGCATTTGAGAAGAAAAGTTGCTCTTTATTAAGTGGAACAATTATTTGATTTCTAATTTCACTTTCATCTAAAAGATAGATTCTTTTATTTTGTATATATGTTAAAATTACTTGATCAGAACTTTTAACCTTAAAACAATAACAAAAATTATATGGTTTATAATCTTCATCAAAATCTGTTATTAATGAATCCTCTAAAAATTCTGTTTTTTCAAATGGAATTTCAATACTCTTTATAAACTCATAATTAAACTCTTCTTTATCTGAACCAATTAAAGAATCTGTTTTTATATCTAGGCTTACAGCTCTTGTTCTTGCCATTATATCAAGTGATAAAAATGTAATATCAGAATTTTTATAGTGTTTAAAACAATACTTTGCAACTTCTAAAATCTTTCTATCATTTATGATATTTGGTGCAACATTTTTTGTATTAACTTCATAATCTTCTTTTGAGATTACATCTATTGTTGCATTTTTATTTCCATAAATTTCAAGTCTAACAATTTTATGTCCATCTTCATTGTTAGAACTTATGATATCAGAATTCTCAAGTATTCTTGCAAACTCTCTTGCTTGAAAGTTTATCTCATCAAAACCACTTTTTTTTGTGTCAATTTCATCTAATACAGTCTCAGGTAATACAATCAGATTTTTATTTTCATCACTAAGTTTGAAAATATTTGTAGCATCTTCAAGTAGGATATTAGTGTCTAGTACATAAATTTTATCGAAATTCATTCAGCATCTTTTGGTGTTTGTTTTAATACTTTGTATATTATAAATGCTCCAAAAATTAGTGTGATAATAGTAAACAAAATAGAAAAAGTTTTTGTAATTACATAACCTACAATTAAAATAGATAATACAGTAGGAACTTCATTATATGCTCTAAAGTAATTACCACTTTTTGTAAAATTCCCTTTTTCCAATTGAACTCTATGATATTCTAAAGAAAAAGAATATGCCATTAAAATTAGCACAGTAACAATTTTAGCTTCCATCCAACCGTCACCTTGCAATAAATCTGGTCTTAGATAAATCATAAAAACACCACTAATAAAGGTTGCCCACATTGCAGGTAAACCAATATATTTGTACATTTTATATTCTTGAATTTTCACTACATCTACAAAGTCTTTTTTATTTTTATGTTCTGTATGATAAACATAAAGTCTTGGTTGATAGAATAACATAGCCATCCATGACATCATTGCCATAACATGAAAAACAACTATCCATAGATAGTACTCTAGAAAAATGTCCATTTGCGCCCTTATAGTTTTAATCTTGATTTTTTATTTTTAAAAGCCATTCATTTAATGTTTTTTCGTACCCTACATTTGACGATTCATATACTCTTAAAGGCTTTGTCAAATACTCTTGCTTTACCCATCCTCCAAAATCGTGTGGATACAAATATCCAACATGCTGACTATCTAGATGTTTTGGTATATCCAAAATTTTACCATTTTTTACTTCATTAAGCGCTTTATTGATTCCCACATATGCAGAATTTGATTTGGGACATGATGCTAAATATACAACACACTGTCCTAATATAATTCTACTCTCAGGATATCCAATTTTTGATGTTGCTAACATAGTACTTACTGCAAGATTTAAAGCATTAGGGTTAGCATTACCAATATCTTCACTTGCAAATATTACTAATCTTCTTGTAATAAATTCAACACTCTCTCCACCATCAATTAACCTTGCTAAATAATATAATGCTGCATCTACATCAGAACCCCTAAGGGATTTAATCATTGCACTTGCTAAATCATAATGGGTATCTTTAGAACTAACTCCATCACCAATTACATTTACTCTTAACTCTTTTAATGTTTCATACTTTACATCTAAATCAATTTTAATGGCAAAATTAAGAAGATTTAACATAGCCCTTGCATCACCACTACTTGATAAAATTAAGTACTCTCTAGCCTCTTTATTTATCGTTATTTGTGTATTGGCAATTGCTTTGTCAAGAACCTTAGTCATATCATCTTTTGTAAAGGCTTTAAACTCATATAAAAAAGACCTAGACCTAATTGCACTTGTTAAAGTAAAAAAAGGATTTTCTGTACTTGCACCTATAATTATAGCTTCATAGTTTTCCATTATAGGAAGTAAAACCTCTTGTTGGTTTTTTGACAAACGATGAACTTCATCAATAAACATAATTGGTTTTATCAGTGAGTCTTTATATCTTGTAAAAATCTTTCTTAAATCATCAATTTTTATCGTTGTTGCATTAAAGTAATAGTAATCTGTTCCAATATGTTTTGCAATAATTTTTGCTAGAGTTGTTTTCCCCGTTCCAGGTTTTCCGTAAAAAAATAGATGGGGTATCTCTTTTTTTTCTATTAGTTTGTAAAGAGCTTTGTCTTTTCCAATAATGTGAGTTTGTCCAACAAAATCATTTAGATTTTGTGGACGTAATTTGTTAGCTAAATCATTCATTTTCGTTTAGGAATAATCTTAAATCTTTATATTCATCTTTTGTTAGATATCTTGATTTTCCTGTAGGAAGATTGTTTAGTGAAATTCCACCAAATTCAAATCTTTTTAAATCCATAACTTCTAAACCAAAATGTCCAAAAAATCTTCTAAGTTCCCTATTCTTTCCTTCTGCAATTGCAACTTTTAGTTTAGAGAAATTTTTATTATTTGAGATAATTTGATATGCAATAAATGGCTCAAAATTCATCGATTTTATTTTCGATTTTTCATGTGCACCTGTTGTTGCATCTTCAAGTTCAAGACCATTTAACATGGCCTCTTCTACTTTTTTATGGATTTCACCATTTACTTTTATTTTATAGATTCTTTCAAGTTTTGAATGCATTAATTTATTAGCAACATCAACTGAATCTGTTAAAAGTATTAAACCCTCACTTGAATAATCAAGTCTTCCAATTGGCATAAAGTGTTTATATTTTTTATCTAAAGAATCAAAGATAACTTTTCTACCTTGAGGATCATTTTTAGTTACAAGTTCCCCTTTTGGCTTATTATACATTATTACTGTATACATTCTATTTTTATCTTCTTTGATAATCTTTTTACCAATCCTTACAATGTCATCAGGTTTAACTTTTGTTGCAAGATTTTTTACAGGAGTACCATTAATTGAAACTTTGCCCTCTTCTATTATCTTATCCGCTTCTCTTCTTGAATAATTACTATTATGAGAGATAAATTTATTTAATCTAGTTTCTTCTTCAACTTGCTCTTCATTTTTGCCTTTCATGGCATTCCTTTGGTTTATTTTATACCTGCTTCAATCAGGTCATGAATGTGTAAAACACCAACTATTTTTTTATCTTTATCAGTAACAATCAATAATTGAATTTTAAAATCTTCAACAATCTTAAGTGCATCACTTGCCAAGATATTTTGGTCATCAATAATTTTAGGATTTTTTGTTGCAATCTCTTCAATTTCACAATCCATTGAAAAGTCATCATTCATTAAAGCTCTTCTTAAATCTCCATCACTTAATACAGAGCTTAACTTACCCTCTTCGTCAGTAATTAAAACATTTCCAAGTCTACCTTCACTCATAATTACAATTGCATCTTTTAGCTTTGTTTCACGTGAAACAATTGGAAGATTTTCAGTTCTTAAAAGGTCAGAAACTTTAATAAATAGCTTTTTACCTAAACTTCCACCAGGGTGAAATGATGCAAAATCCTCTTTTTGGAAATTTCTTTTTTTCATTAAACAAACTGCAAGTACATCACCCATTGCCATAGTTAATGTTGTTGAAGAAGTTGGTGCAGTATCTAAAGGACAAGCCTCTTTTGAAACTGAGATATCAAAAAAGAAATCTGAGTATTTACCTAAGGTAGATTTTTTACTTTTTGCCATTGCAATTAATGGTATATCAAATCTTTTTAAATGGGGAAGCAATTGAATCAATTCTTCACTTTCCCCACTATATGAAATACCTAAAACAATATCATCTTTACCAATCATACCTAAATCACCATGCATAGCTTCAGTAGGATGTAGGAAAAAAGATGAAGTTCCTGTACTTGCTAATGTTGCAGCAATCTTTGCACCTACAAGTCCTGATTTTCCTACACCAGTAACTATAAGTTTACCTTTACAATTAACTATTAACTCAATAGCTTTTTCTAAATCAAAATCAGAAATATTTTTCGAAGCATTTATTAATTCATTTGCTTCTGTATCTAATACCTCTTGGGCAATTTTATTAAAATCCATTTTCTACCTTATATAACAAAAATTGTTGGAACTATCACTGGGTATTTTTTATATTTTCTAACACAATGTTTTCTAACAACTTTTCTAATTTCATCTTCAACAATTTTATTGTTTTTGAAGATACCCTCTTTTACATTTTCTAAGAAAGTTAATAATAAATCTTCAATCTCTTTTGAAAATTGTTTATCTAACTTATCTGGTACTAAACCAAAAGAAGAAACTCTTGGTCTTTGTTCCATTTTTCTATCATTTTCATTAATTTGAGCAACAATCATAACAACACCTTCGTTTGCCATTGTTTGTCTATCCATAACAATATCATTAGAAATCTTGTTATTTAATTGATTGTCAATATAAATTTTTCCAGTTTTTACTGACTTAACTTTTTTTAGATATTTTGGACTAACTTCAACTTGTTCACCATCACTCATAATATAAGTGTTTCTTTCAAGAACACCACAATCTATACCAGTTTTTGCATGTTTAACTGCATGGTTATATTCCCCATGAATTGGCATAAAGAATTTAGGTTTTACTAATCTTAACATTAATTTTTGCTCTTCTTGTGCAGCGTGTCCAGAAACATGAATTTCGCTAAAGTCTTGATATGCTACTTGTGCACCAGCTTTAAGTAAGTGATTAATTATTTGAGATACACTTGCTTCATTTCCAGGAATTGCTTTAGCCGATAGGATAATTTGATCACCTGGCTTAATTTTAATATGTCTATGCTCATGAATAGACATTCTATAAAGAGCACTCATAGATTCACCCTGTGAACCTGTAGTTACTATTAATACTTCATTATCTTTATATTTATTAACTTCATGTGCATCAATAAATTGATCTTTTGGGAATTTTATATAACCTAAACTCATTGCTAAGTCTAAGTTTTTTTCCATTGATCTTCCAATAACACAAACTTTTCTACCATATTTCATAGCATGATCAATTGCTTGAGCAACTCTATGAATATTTGAAGAGAAAGTTGACATTATAACTCTACCTTTTGCAGTTGAAAATAATCTATCAAAAGTAGGACCAACAGTCTTCTCAGATTTTGTAAAACCAGGAGAATGAGAGTTTGTTGAGTCAGACATTAATAATAAAACACCCTCTTCACCATAATGTGCAAATCTATGTAAATCTGTAGGGAAACCATCAATTGGAGTATGGTCAATTTTAAAGTCACCTGTATGGATAATTGTTCCAGCTTCTGTTTTAATTGCTAATGAAGAAGCATCAATAATTGAGTGAGTAATATGAATCCATTCAATCTCAAAATCTCCAATTTTAATAGGAACTCTTTTTTCTACTGGTCTAAAGAATTTTCTATGATCTTTGATTTTATGTTCATCAAATTTTGAACCAATCATCTCTAATGGTAATGAAGTACCATAAATTGGAAACTGTAATTCTTTATAAAGATAAGGCATTGCACCAATGTGATCCTCATGTCCATGTGTAATTACAACAGCTTCAATTTTATCTTTGATTTGTCTAATATATGTAAAATCTGGGATTAAAATATCAACACCATGCATATCTTCATCAGGGAAACTCATACCAACATCAACAATAATTGCAGACTTTTCAGTCTCAATTACCATCATATTTCCACCAATTTCACCTAATCCTCCTAAAGGAGTAATTCTAACTTTTGCATTAGTTGAAAGGTTTAACTTGTTATGTGGATTTAATCTATCTTTATGAGATTTTTCATTTATAATATGAGCTTTTTTTAAGTCATTTATCCAAGCACTATTTGTTTTTGATGTATGAGTTTTTGCCCTATTACTATTACTAGATCTTCTTCTTTTTTGTTGATTATTAGTATTTTTTCTTTCACCATTATCTTCAGTAGAATCATTAGTTGTAGTATTATTTTGATTAGCTTGTTTGTTACCTTGATTGTTATTTCTAGGTCTTCTTCTATTGTTTTGTTGTTTTGGTTTTTCTTCGTTTGAAGAAACAGTTTTTTTAGCTATATCTTCTTGATTTTTAGCCTCGTTTTTTTCCATTCTTAACCTTTGTATACATTTGGCTATACAAAGACGCACTTACTTCATGAGGTCTTAAAGTCTCTTTTATATTAAGTTCATTGTAGATATTAGATAAAAATTCTTTATCAATAACAGATGAAAGATTTTTAGATAGTTTTTTTCTTGGTTGAGAAAAACATGCCTTCAAAAACTTTTTAAAATCTTTATCTAATTCTACATTTGTATCTTTTGACACATATAGAATTGAAGAGGTAACTTTTGGTGGGGGATCAAAAGATTCTGGAGGTACATCAAATAGTAACCTACACTCTTTTGAAACCAGTTTTGTAATAACCCCTAAGGAAGAAAACTCTTTATCACCCTCATTTGCGGAGAATTTTTCAGCCACTTCTTTTTGAATCATTACAATTATATTTTCACAGTTAACATCTTCAAATGCTCTTAATATAATATTTGTTGCAATATAGTAAGGTAGATTGGCAATTAAGTCATATTTGCCTTCATATAAACTACCTTTTTTCTCCCAAGCATCTAAAACATCAGTGTGGATCAGTTCAAAACGCTTTTCTTCTATCTCTTTTGCAAACTTAGAATTTAATATACCGATTAAATCGGTATCGACTTCATATGCAGTCGTGTCTTTGTACTTGACTAAATTTTTTGTCAAATCACCTAATCCAGGGCCAATTTCCACAATATGATTATTATTATTGGGCATCGATTGGATGATCTTGTTAAGTACGGTATGATCTTTTAAGAAATTTTGTCCAAATTTCTTTTTTGCTATAACTTTTTCCATAAGAACCAAGAGTATATCTGCTTTTAACTTACAATTAGATAAGATTTTTACATAAAAATGAAGGAACTAATTTGAGTTATTTTGCAAAAAGAATCATCCCATGTCTAGATGTAAAAGATGGTAGAGTTGTAAAAGGTGTAAACTTTGTGGGTTTAAGAGATGCTGGAGATCCTGTAGAAGTTGCAAAAAGATATAATAATGAAGGTGCAGATGAGATAACATTTTTAGATATTACTGCTAGTCATGAAAATAGAGACACTATAGTTGATATTGTAAAAAGTGTAGCTAAAGAGGTCTTTATCCCTTTAACTGTTGGTGGTGGTATAAGAAAGCTTGATGACATCTATAAACTCCTTAATGTTGGGTGTGATAAAGTTTCAGTAAACTCTTCAGCAGTTGTTAATCCTGACTTTATTAATGAAGGTGCAAAAAGATTTGGAAGTCAATGTATAGTTGTAGCAATTGATGTAAAAAAAGTTGCTGATGGCTCTTATCATGTTTTTGTAAAAGGTGGTAGAGAGGATACTGGAATTGATGCTTTACAATGGGCAAAAGAGGTTTATGATAGAGGTGCTGGTGAAATACTTTTAACTTCTATGGATACTGATGGTGCTAAATCTGGATTTGAACTTAATATTACTGAAAAAATTTCATCTTTAGTTGATATTCCTGTTATTGCAAGTGGTGGAGCAGGAACAATGGAACATATGAAAGAAGCCTTTACTCATGGTGCAAGTGCAGCATTAGCTGCATCAATTTTCCATTTTAAAGAGATTGATATAATGGAACTAAAACACTATTTAAGGGAAAATAATATACCTGTAAGGATATAAAATGAAACTATTGAGTCTACTTGTTATTCCAATTTTTCTTTTCTCTTTTGAGTTAAAATTTGAAAAAAAATTTAAGCATGAACTTCCTCATGACACATTAACAACAAATATTAGAATAACTATCGATGATGATAAGCAAAATAGATTAGAAGAAAGATTAAACAAATTTAATGAAAAGATAAAACAATATGATAAAGTTGAAAAAAAGTTCATAAGCTTTTCAGTAAGACCTAAGTATAGGCATGCAATGAATACACCAAAGGTATCAGGATACATTGGTGAATTAAGATATAAAGTAAATTCATATAAAGCACAATATATGGATGAATTTATTTCAGAACTAACTAAACTAAAAAGAAATAGAGATACTGAAATTTCATTAACTAATCTTGCTTGGAGTGTACCTGAAGATACTTACAATGTAACTTTTGACTTATTAAGATTAGAAGCTATAAATTGGGGAATAAATTACACTAATAATATAACTAACGATTTAAATAAAAAATGTACTTTAAAAAGTATAGAGATAGATAAAGAGAATCAATTAATGAGTATCGATACAGGTAAAATATATTCAACTAGTAACATAAAAGATAAAAGAATCCCTATTCCTGATACAAAACAAGAAAATATAGTTATATTTGCAAATTATAAAATGGAGTGTGAATGATTGTTTGTGCAGGAAGAAATGAAACCTTTAGTTTTGCAGAACCAATGGGAGTTGGACTTATTGAGTCTGCCATTAATTTAACAAGAAGATGTTTATTTGATAAACCAGACTTCTTATTGTTTATAGGAAGTGCAGGAAGCTATGGCGAACACAATATTTTTGATATAGTTGAATCAAAAAGAGCTTCTAATTTAGAAATATCATTTTTAAGAGATGATTCTTATACTCCCCTAGATAATGTTTTAGAGTCAGAGAATAAATTAGTTAAAAATGATACTATAGTAAATAGTTCAAACTATATATCTACTAATTTTGAGCTTGCAAAAAACTATAATAACTATGGTATTGGTATAGAAAACATGGAGTTTTTTTCTATTGTACAAGTTGCTCGTGAATTCGAAATACCCGTTGCTGGGATATTTGTTATAACAAACTATACAAATAAAAATGCACATGAAGATTTTATGAAAAACCATAAAGAGGCCATGTCTAAACTAACGAAATATCTTATTGATAAAAATATTATCAAATACGATGCATAACAAACACTTTTACGTTAAAAACTAACATAATAGTTTTTAGGACGTTTCACGTGAAACAAGGAAAGGATAAAATTGGAAAATTCAATTTACGATTACACACTAGATGAATTAAAGGAACAATTAAAACCTAGCTTTAGAGCAAAGCAAGTTTATAATTGGATATATAAAAAATATGTAAACTCTTATGATGAGATGAAAAATATTCCAAATGATTTGAAACAAACACTAAAAGAAAATTATCCAATTAATATTCTTGAAATTGTTAAAAAAGAACAAAGTACTGATGGAAGTATAAAATATCTATTTAAACTAAGAGATGGTCATACAGTTGAATCTGTTTTACTACTTATGAAAAAGAAAAAAGTAAATGAAGATGGTTCAATTGAAAGAAGTGAACAGTTTACAGTTTGTATCTCAACTCAAGTTGGATGTAAAGTTGGTTGTACTTTTTGCCTAACAGCAAAAGGAGGTTTTGTAAGAAACCTTACAGTTGGAGAAATAGTTGACCAAATAGTTGAAATAAAAAAAGACAATAATATTGCTGAAAATAAATCTTTAAATATTGTATTTATGGGAATGGGTGAACCTTTAGACAATTATAATAATTTTGTTCACTCAGTAAAGGTCTTTTCAGAAGAAGAAGGACTTTCAATAAATAGAAGAAGACAAACTGTTTCAACATCTGGACTTTCTTCAAAAATTGAAAAACTAGGTAATGAAAACTTAGGAATTCAACTTGCTATATCTTTACATGCAGTTGATGATGAATTAAGAAGTGAACTTATTCCAATGAATAAAGCATACAATATTAAATCAATTATTGATGCAGTTAAAAAGTTTCCTGTTGATGCTAGAAAGAAGGTTATGTTCGAGTATCTAGTTATAAAAGATAAAAATGATGATATAGCAAGTGCTAAAAAACTCTTAAACCTACTTGATGGAATTAAAGCTAAAGTAAACCTAATTTATTTTAATCCATATCCAGGTACTTCATATCAAAGACCCGAAAGGAACGATATGATAAAATTCCAGGATTATTTAACAAGTAGAGGACTACTATGTACGATTAGAGAATCAAAAGGTCTTGATATCTCAGCGGCATGTGGTCAACTAAAAGAGAAGGACGCCAATGCAAGCTCTTGATTATGCAATGTTAATTTTTATTGCAGCCGTTGCAATTTTTTCAGCAATAGGCTTTTTTATGAATAACAACAAAAAAGACAAATAAGGAAAATTATGACAATTACTAGATTTGCTCCAAGCCCAACTGGATATTTACATATTGGTGGATTAAGAACAGCTTTATATAGTTTTTTATGGGCTAGAAGAAATAATGGAACATTTAGATTAAGAATAGAAGATACAGATACTCAAAGAAACAATGAACAAGCTATGAGTGCAATACTTGAAGCATTTGAGTGGGTAGGTTTAAGTTATGATGGTGAAGTTGAGTATCAATCGCAAAGATTAGAAATCTATAAAAAATATATTCAGCAACTACTTGATGAAGGTAAAGCTTATCATTGTTATATGAGTAAAGAAGAACTTGATGCTTTAAGAGAAACTCAAATGGCAAATAAACAAACTCCAAGATATGATGGAACTTGGAGACCAGAAGATGGTAAGACTCTACCTGAGATTCCTGAAGGAATTGAGCCTGTTGTAAGAATTAAAGCTCCTCTTGAAGGTAAAATTACATTTATTGATGGTGTTAAATCAATTATGAATTTTGAATGTTCAGAAGTTGATGATTTTGTAATTGCAAGAAGTAATGGTATGCCAACATATAACTTTGTTGTAACTATTGATGATGCACTAATGGAGATGACTGACGTAATTAGAGGGGATGACCACTTAACAAATACTGCAAAACAAATCATTATCTATGAAGCATTAGGATTTAATGTACCAAAATTTTACCATGTGCCTATGATTAATAATCCACAAGGGAAAAAGTTATCAAAAAGAGATGGTGCACTTGATGTAATGGATTATAAAAGAAAAGGGTATCTACCTGAAGCACTATTAAATTTCCTAGTAAGACTTGGATGGTCAAATGGTGATCAAGAGATATTTTCAATGGATGAGATGTTAGAACTTTTTGACCCAACAAATATTAACAAGTCAGCATCTTCATACAATGAAGAAAAACTTTTATGGTTAAATGCACACTATATCAAAAATGTTTCTAATGAAAGACTTGCTCAAGAATTGAAATTTTTTGATTGTCATTTAGAAGGTCATGATAAAAAAGAGATGATATTAGATCTTTCAAAAGAGAGAGCTCAAACTTTAGTTGAATTAAAAGAAGCAATAAATAAAATTCTTGAAGTTCCAACTGAATATGAAGCAAAAGGGAGTAAAAAGTTTGTAAAAGAAGATACTATTAAAATCTTAGAAACATATTTACAACTATTAGAAGAGAAAAAAGATACTCTTCATTTAGCATGTGATTATGAGTTAATTACAAAACCATTTATTGAAGAATTTGAGTTAAAATTCCCTCAACTTTTCCAACCAATTAGAATTGCATTAACAGGAGGAACACAAGCTCCATCTGTTTATGATATTATGGCAATTTTAGGTTTTGAAGAGGTAAAAAAGAGAATAAACAACGCAATTGAGAGAAATTTCGATAAATAATAAGAAAATATACTTGCTAATTATCAATAAATAGGGCATAATGTTCATTACTTTAATTAAGGAATAGGAATAATGAACATTTATGTTGGTAATCTATCATATAGAATGAGTGATAGTGATTTAGAGAAAGTTTTTGCTAAATTTGGCGAAGTTAAAAGTGCTAAAGTGATTATGGACAGAGAAACTGGTAGATCTAAAGGATTTGGTTTCGTTGAAATGATGACTGAACTTGCTGGAAATGAAGCTATTGAATCTTTAAACGGAAGTGAAATTGAAGGTAGATCGCTTAGAGTTAATGAAGCAAAACCAAGAGAAGAAAGACCTAGAAGACAATACTAATCTTTTTCTTTTTTTAATTTTCTAGCAACTGTACGTAAAATTTTGATTTTTAATAAGTTTAATATAATGAAACTTGATTAAGGAGAAGAATTTTATGTTGGTTGTCACACTGTCAAAATAAATTTTCAAGTTTCATTATATTTGTGTTGGTTGTTGTCATCGTTTTTCTAAAACTGTAAGAGTATTATAAACTTTTTTTGTGTAGTAAACGTGGGATTTATCCACAAATTAATGGGATAAATCACATTTTGCCATATTTCCACCTTTTTTTAGTGCTAATATATAAAATACTGCTGGAATGATAACTAAAGTTAAAAAGGCGGATGATACCATACCACCTATCATAGGTGCGGCAATTCTTTGCATAACCTCACTACCTACACCGTCAATATACATAATAGGAATAAGACCCCCTAAAATTGCAAATAAGGTCATAAGTTTTGGTCTTAATCTAAGAACAGCCCCTTTATAAATTGCATGGGAGATATGTTCTTTTTCCGGTTCTGGGCATTTTTTTACAAGATTATCCATAGCTTCATGTAAATAAACTAACATTACAATTGATGTTTCAGCAGCAACACCAAGTAATGCAAGGAATCCAACAATAACAGCAATTGAAATATTAAAGTTTAAATACTCTAAATAGAATATACCACCTGTTAAGGCAAATGGTAGAGTAAAGAATATTATAAATGTATATATAATATTTCTAAGGGCAAAATATATTAAAATAAAGATTATTACAAAGGTCAATGGAATAATATAAGTTAATCTTTCCATTGCAGATTCTAAATACTCACTCTGCCCTGCCCACTCATAATAAAATCCTTCTGGAAGCTTTAAATCTTTTAATAAGTTCTTAGCCTCTTGTTTATATGCTGTTGCAGAAATATCACTTTTAGGAGTAATATAAATAAAGTTAACATTTAAAGCTTTTTCAGATTTAATTACAGAAGGACCCTCTTCATATTTTAACTTAGCAAACATACTTAAAGGTTGGAATCCAAGTTTCGTTTTAACTTGAAGATTGTTTAATGAAGTTATATCTTCCCTTTGTGTAGTTTCAAATCTTAAGCTAATAGTATATCTTTCTAATCCATCTAAAAGGGTAGAGATTTTAGCTCCTGCAACACCTAAAGAGATAGTAGAAAGGATATCATTTTTTGTAATACCAAACCTACTTATCATCTCTTCATCAAGATTTATATTTAAATAATATCCTGAGTTAATTTTATCAGTTGATACTGAAAGTGTTTTATCAAACTTTTTTAATATCTTTTCAAATTCTGCCGCTTTATCTTCTAAAGCTTGATGGTCATTACCATAAAGTTTTATCCCTAAAGGTGTTCTAATACCAGTTAGAAGCATATCAATTCTACCTCTAATTGGGTAAGTCCATGAATTTATAAGTCCAGCAACCTGAAGTTTTTTATCCATCTCAGACATAAGTTTTTTATATGTCATTCCAGGACGCCATTGATCTTCTGGCTTAAAAGTTACAATTGTTTCAATCATGGCAAGGGGAGCAGGATCTGTTGCACTATCTGCACGACCAGCTTTACCAAAAACTGTATCAACTTCTGGAAATGATTTTAAAATCTTATCTGTTTTTTGTGTTAACTCTTTAGATAAATCTACCCCAATACCATATGGTGTTACAGGCATATACATAAAAGTTTGTTCATTCATCATTGGCATAAATTCCCAGTTTTGTTTTTTATATACTGGATATGAAGCCAATAAAGTCCCAATAAAAATAAGTACAACTAAAAACCTAAGTTTTAGGGATACTTTCAATAAAGGGGAATAAAGTTTCACAAAAAATCTGTTTAACAAGTTTTTATCTTCACTTAATATTTTACCTTTGATAAAAAATATCATAAGTATTGGTACAACTGTAATTGATAGAATTGCTCCTGCAATCATTGCAAAGGATTTAGTATAGGCTAAAGGTGAAAATAATCTTCCCTCTTGACCTGTTAAAGCAAAAATTGGTAAAAAAGAAACTACAACTAAAATCAAGGCAAAAAAGATTGGACGACCAACTTGTTTAGCAGATTTTATTATAATTTGTATTCTTTCTTCATTTGAAATATTTTCTTTACCTTGAAGATATTTATGGGCATTTTCTACCATAACAATAGTTGCATCAACCATTGCACCAATAGCAATTGCAATACCCCCTAAACTCATTATATTAGACCCAAGTCCAAAAGCTTTCATTAGTAAAAAAGTTAATAATACAGTAATTGGTAGAGTAATAATTATAATAAGTGCACTTCTAAAGTGAAATAAAAATAAGGCACTTACAATCATAACAATAATCGACTCTTCAATTAATGTGTGTTTTAGTGTATCAATAGCTTTATCAATTAAAGAAGTTCTATCGTAGGTTTCTACAACTTCAACACCCTCAACCTTTAAAGTTTTGATTTTTTCTTTAACTGCTTTTATAACAGCATATGGATTTTCTCCATATCTTACAACAACAATACCACCAACTGTTTCACCTTGACCATTTAAATCAGCCATTCCTCGTCTATTTGATGATGTTATATTTACATCTGCTATATCTTTTATTTTTAGAGGGATAGAATTGATAGTTTTAATTGTAATATTTTCTATGTCAAATCTATTTTTTAAATACCCTTTAGCTTGAATCATATGTTCAAAACCATTTTCTAAAATGATTCTTCCACCTTTTTCATCATTATTTGATGTAAGAACTTTTTTTATCTCATTTATAGAAATATCATATTGAACCATTTTATCTTGGTCTAGTGTAATCTCATAATTTTTTATAAACCCACCAATAGATGCTATTTCACTAACACCATCAACTCCAAGTAAGGCAAATTTATAATAGTAATCTTGCAATGATCTTAACTCATCAAGTGATTTTGTATCTGATTTTAAAGCATATTCATAAGCCCACCCTACTCCTGTAGCATCAGGACCAATTGCAACATTAACACCTTGAGGGAAAGTTCCTTGTAATTGAGACAACTGCTCTAAAATTCTATTTCTTGAATCATATAAATCTGTTCCATCTTTAAATATAATATAGATTAAAGCATTTTGAAATGAACTCATAGCTCTTACTGTATCAATATCAGGAAGACTCATAAGGTTTGAAATAAGTGGATAAGAAACTTGTTCTTCAATTGTTTTTGGACTTTGACCTGGCCATTTCACTTGTACAATAACTTGTGGTGGAGATAAATCAGGTAATGCATCTAAACTTGTATTTTTAACAGCCCAAAAAGAGGCAAATGTTAAAACTATTACAGAAAAAAGTACAAGAAATTTATTTCTTATACTATAAGAGATTATACTTTCAACCATGATTTAATCCTACCAGTCATCATCATCTGAACTATATAGTCCATTTGTAATTGCATCTGAATCAAGTAAGAATAATGCATTATCAACTACTTTTTGTCCCTCTTTTAAACCATCAAGTATCTCATATTTATTTGAAGAGATTCTTTTTGCTTTTATCTCTATTGGTTCAAACTGTGATTTTGATAGTTGTTCAAAAGCATAATATTTATCGCCTTTAGATAAAACGGCAGTTTTAGGTAAAGTTAAAATCTCTTTTTGGGTATCTCTTATTAAAACTTTTGCAAACATATTTGGAAATAGTTTTAAATCTTTATTTGGAACAATAAATCTTACATCTACAGTTTTAGTTTTTAAATCAATATTTGGATAAATCTTATCAACTTTTGAAATAACTGGTTTTTCAAATCCATCAATAGTGATTTTTGCTTCCATTCCCTCTTTTAAAAATGTTAAATCTTTTTGATAAACAGAAGCAATAAACCAAAGTTCATCTAAGGGTGCAAGTTGTAAAAGTAGCTTCCCTTTTTTTACAAAACTTCCATTATTTATACTTTTATTTAATATTATAGAATCAATTGGAGAATAAATAGAAATCTCTTCAATAATATTTTTTGAATTTACAATTTTGTTAATAGTTTTTTTATCTAAATCTAAAGATTTTAATTTTTCAATATTTCCCTTTAGTAAATTCTTGTTAATTCTTTTTGCAATCTTTATCTCTTGCGAAATTGAATTTATCTCATCTGAATAAAGAGAAAATAAAGATTCACCTTTTTTTACAAATTTATATTGCTCATTAGCATCAAGTTTTGTTATATATCCATCAAATCTAGTAACAACGTCATAAATTTTTGTTTCATTAATCTTCATATGCCCATAAAAGCTTTTTAAGGTACCTATTTGCTCTTTTTTTACTTCTGTAAGCTTTTTATTGAACAACTGCTCAACTTCAAGAATTTGAGCATTTAGTACTGCAAAGCCTAATAATAGGGATATTATGAGTGTTCTCATTATAAATCCTTGTCAAAATAGTAAGTTTTTGCCAAAGAAGTAAAATAATTCTCTTTTTCATCAATTGCTTTTAATTTATATTTGATTATTTCATTTTGGTTTTTTATTAATACTCTTGTATCAATTTTTTTATACATTAAAGTTGTATTATAGTTTTCAAGTATTTTTTGTAACTCTTCTTGTTTTGGAAGAATCTCTTTTTGAATAATATTAAAAGTTATTAGTGAATCATCTAGATTTTGTTTAATTGTTTCAATTTTATTTTTGAAATTAAATTTTATATCTTCTAATTTATGTTTTAGTTGTACAGATTTTAATTTTGCTTTTGTAGCTTTTATATCTTCACTTCCATAAACAGAAAGTGGAATGGCAAAAGATAAATTAACATAATCTTCAAATTTTTCATCCCTTTGGAAATATGTTAGATTCATTTTTATATCTGAATATTTTTTTTCCTCTTCTAATGAAGAGATTTTTGAACTTTTTTCGATAAGTTTATTTAGTTCTAGAATTTTTGGATGACTTGAGATATCAATAGAAATATTCTTTTCTTCTAAACTTGTATCAAAATCAATTGTTTCAATTTTTTCATAGGTAAGTTTTTCTAGTTTTAGTTTTAAGCTATTAAGTGCCCTTGTAAGTTTTGAAGAGTTTAATTTTAATTCTTTATACATAATTTGTGTATTGATAATCTGTTCTTGAGAAGCTTTATTATATTTATAAAGATTTTTTAGAAGAGACTCAAGTTTTTTTGTATTTATTTTAAACTCTTCAAATAAAGCTAATCTTTCTTCAATAAGCTTAATTTTAAAAGCGTATTCATAAACTAAAGCTTTTAACTCTAACTTTTTATCTTCCAGTTGAAGTTTAGATATTTCATAATCATCAACTGCAATATTTTTTGAAATCTCTAGTTTATCGCCTAGGGGTATATTTTGTGTAATTCCTACAAAATGTGCCTGCATAGGCTCTT
Source organism: Arcobacter arenosus (assembly GCF_005771535.1). NCBI lineage: Bacteria > Pseudomonadati > Campylobacterota > Epsilonproteobacteria > Campylobacterales > Arcobacteraceae > Arcobacter > Arcobacter arenosus. Next base: position 140,459 of record NZ_VANU01000002.1, on the reverse strand, counting down.
TATCCCTTTTTGTTATATCATTTAATTGTAAGTCTGTAGCTCCAAAAGATAAAATTGGATTATTCCACTTATAAGATAAAGAGATTTGTTCTTTTAAAACATCAGTAGAGCTGCTAATTTCTTTTAACGTATAGTTTTTCTCAAGTAAAGAGTTAACTAAATTGTCAAGGGTTTGGGCATTTGATGTTATTACAAAAAATGAAGCGATAACTAAAGATTTTTTTAACATGGTAACTCTTATAGATTTACACTTGATCTAATTTTATGAACTTCACCATCTGCTGTTTTAAACATTAAATGGTATTGCCAAGTTCCACCCATTGAAAAGTTGATTAATATTTTATATTTACCATCAACTAATTCTGCTTTTCCTACTTGTTCCATATATGGCATCCCTGGCATCTCTGGCATGAAAAACTTTGCTTTAACTTTTGCATCTTCTAATGCTTTACCATCTTTTGAAAGTGTTACATAAAAAATATTATCACCAACAACTAATGATTTTTCTGATACTAAATTTACATCATATCCATCTTTTTTTCCAGAAAGATTAATAGGTTCAGCCCATAAAAGACCAACAGTAAGCGCTAAAATAGAAATTAATTTTACTAATTTCATTTTTACTCCTTTAAAAAATTTAACGAAGTATAAAAATCTAATGGGGAAAAAGTGTGGAAGGAAATGAGATTAAAACTTTAAAATAAAAGTTGTACCCTCGTTAACTTTAGAATCAACTTGAATATCAATGTTGTATTGAGTAGTAATATTTTTTACAATATTAAGCCCTATTCCAAAGCCTCCACTTTGAGTTGTGGCTCTAAAGTATCTATTAAAAATATCATTTATTTTTTTTTCTTCTATACCTATTCCAGTATCTTTTATTGTAAGAGTATTGTTTTTTAGTTCTATAAAAATTGAACCTTTCATTTTATTATATTTTACAGCATTTGAAAGCAAGTTATTAAATAATCTAATAAAATCATTTTCATCAATAAAATAGTTTGTATCCTCTAAAGAGGTAGAAATAGATATCTTTTTTCTTTCTGCTAAAGCTTCAAAATATTTTAACTGTAAAATTATTACCTCTTTAAGATTTATATTTTTAAAATCTTCCTTTTCTGAGTTATCTTCTAAAAAAATATACGTTAAATCTTTATATATTTCAGAAATTTTATTAGCTGCTAATTGAATTCTTTTTATCTGTTTTTTAGTCAATTCTTCACTCTCACTTGACATCAAAATTGCACTAATTGGAGTATTTAACTCATGGGTTGTATCTTTTATAAAATTGTTGAGTTTTTCCCTTTCATCTTTTATTGGTTTAAGAAGAAGTTTCGCAAGGTAAAAACCAATTAAAGCTAAAATAGAATATACAATTAAAAATAAAGTGATAATATCTACTTGCATTTTTTTTAAACTTTTAAATAAAAGGTTTTCTTGGATTACAATATAAGCAACACCCAAATGCCCATAAGTAGAGTCATTAACTAGTGTAAAGTTTTGTTCATTTTGAATAAATTGTTTTGTAAAATCAATTTTTTCATTTAAATTACCAATAATCAAATTTTTATCTTTATCATAAAAAGAGATTTTGTAAATATCATTTTTTAAAAACTGTTTTAAGTCTAAAGAGCTATCACTCATATGAGTAAAAATAATCCTTGAAGAGATATTTGAAACAACATTTTGCATTCTTGTTTTTGTCAAATCAAAATATAACTTTTTTTCATTTTGATAATAAAGTATTGCAATTAACATCATCAAAAATAACGAACCACCTAAATATAGTGCAAAAAACCTATAAAATGTTCTCTTTTCATTTCTAGTTAAATCGATATTAAACTCCAATATAAAATTTTGAAGATTATATCATAATAGGTTTTTTTGTTTATAAAAGTTTTCCACACACTTTCCTCATAATTTAAATAAAGTTAAAAATAAAAGGATATGAAATGTATGGATATATGAATATGAACATGACAATGTTTCATGGCTTAGGAATGTTAATTTTTTGGTTTATAGTTTTCTTTTTAATTTTTTCATTTTTTTCAAAAGATAAAGAAAAAAAAGAAGAGACTCCCTTAAATATCTTGAAAAAAAGATTAGCAAAGGGTGAGATATCTAAAGAAGAGTATGACGAACTAAAAAAGACTTTGTCAAAATAAAAATAAAGAGGATAGAATGAATAAACCTTTTTTAATAATTACTACTATAATCATTGGACTTTTTACCTATGGTATAAGCGTTGAAAATAACAAAGTTGAAGGAAGATGGTATACAAAAGAACAAGTAAACTTTGGTAAAGAGGTCTTTATAAACAATTGTGCTTCATGCCATGGAAAAAATGCAGAAAAAACAGTTAATTGGAAAACAAAACTATCAGATGGTTCTTACCCTCCCCCTCCACTAAACGATAAAGCCCATGCTTGGCACCATCCAAAATGGCAACTTATGAAGATAATAAATGAGGGAGGTGCAGCTTATGGAGGCAAAATGCCATCATTTAAAAAAGTTTTAACCCAAGAAGAAAAAGAAGCAGCAATTGCATATTTTCAAAGCTTTTGGTCAGATGAGATTTATGAACTTTGGAATGTTAAATTAAAAGGTTTAAAAGAAAAGAAATAAAATTTTATCATCTACTGAAAAACCCCAAAGATAGTAACTCTTTAAGGTTTCTTTAGGAGGAGATAATGAAAAAGTTTTATATTACTAAAACTTGAATTTATTATATTAATATAAAGTGTACTATGTGTGGAGTTTTATAACTTTTTAACCTTTAATCTTAGAGAATTTAATACAACAGTAACAGAACTAAAACTCATAGCTATTCCTGCATACATTGGACTTAACATTATTCCAAAGAATGGATATAAAATTCCTGCTGCTAAAGGGATTCCTAAAATATTATAAGCAAAGGCCCAAAATAGATTTTGTTTTACAATATTCATACTTTGATGTGAAAGTTTTATACTTTTTACAACAGAGTTTAACTCATTGTTAATCAAAATTATATCCCCAGCATCTTTTGTAATATCAGCTCCAGAATTAAGGGTAATACCAATATTTGCTTGTTTGATTGATGGTGCATCATTTATCCCATCACCGATAAACATAACTTTTGCATCTTTTTGGAATTTTTTAATAACTTCATATTTTTGTGTTGGTATTACTTGAGAATAAACTTCATCTATACCCAATCTTTTAGCAATAATTGAAGCCGTAATTTCATTGTCCCCTGTCAATAAAATTGGAGTAATATTCATATTTTTTAAATCTTTAATTACATCAACTGCTTCATCTTTTAGTTGGTCTTCTAAACAAATAGATCCTATTGTTTCTTTATTTATAGCTACAAAGATTACTCCATTTGTATTTTTTAACTCTTTATTATAATATTCATTATGCTCTTTTGAAATAATTACATTTTCATCATCAAGAAGTTTTTTATTACCTAAAAAGTACTCCTTTTCATCAAACTTTGCTTTTATACCATGTCCTGGAATAACTTGAACATCTTGAATCTCCAATGAACAATTTATATCTTTGTTTTCTATAAAATTTACAATAGCCTTAGAAATAGGATGTTCACTATATCTTTCAATTGAACCAACAATTTGAAAATATTTTTCATCTATATTTGTTTTTGAAACACTAATGTTTCCTTTTGTTAGGGTTCCTGTTTTATCAAAAATGGCATATTTTATCTCTTTTATTTGTTCTAATATCTCTGGATTTTTAATCAAAATCCCCTCTTTTGCTCCCCTGCTAACTGAACTAACTATCGCAATTGGCGTTGCTAATCCTAAAGCACATGGACAAGAGATAATAAGAACACTAATACTTGCAATAATCGCATTTTGGAAATCTCCTATTAAAATACCCCAAACAAAAAAGGTAAGTATAGAAATAGCTATAACTGATGGTACAAATATATTTGCAATTTTATCTGCAAACCTACTAATAGGTATTTGTTTACTTTGTGCAGATTTTAAAAGAGAGATAATCTTCGATAAAGTAGTATCTTGTAATTCTTTTTGAACTTTAACTTTGATAATTCCATTTGTGTTTAATGTACCTGCTAAAACTTCATCATCAACTTTTTTAAATACGGGCATTGATTCACCTGTTATCATAGAAGTATCAATATCAGCTTTCCCTTCTACAATAATTCCATCCGTTGGTATTTTATCTCCTGTTTTGACTAAAACAATATTATCTATTTTAAGAGTGTTTGCTAGTACAGTCTCAACACTTTTATCATCTTTGATTAAATTAGCATTTTGAGGGGCCAGATTCATAAGATTTTTCAAAAAATCACTTGCTTTTTGTTTTGAATTTTCCTCTAAAAATCTTCCTAAAATCATAAAAGTTATAATAACAGCTGCCCCATCAAAGTACATAAATCGTAAATGTTCAGGGAATAAAGATGGTAAGAATAAAACAAATGTAGAATAAAAATATGCAGCACTAGTTCCAAGTGCAACTAATACATTCATATCGTAGTTTTTATTTGTCACAGCTTTGTATGCAAGTTTATAAAATCTTGCTCCACTATAAAATTGAACTATTGAAGCAAGAGCAAATATTACATAAGGTTTGATTGTCTCATCTAAAATATTGAAAAAAGCAAAAATAAAAATTGTAGAAGTGATTAAAATAGATGTAAAAAAAAGTTTTTTAAGATGATTAAAACTTCTTTTTTGCTCCTCTTCTAAATGTTTAAAATCCTCTTCAACTTTATATCCTAGTTTTTCTATACTAGAGATTAGTTTCTCTTTACTGAAAAGTTCAGGGTCTATACTAAATTCACCTTCACTTGAAGCGAAACTAACTTTAGTATCAATAACTCCCTTTTTTTTACTTAAAAATTTTTCAATTCCATTGGAGCAATTAACACATGTCATACCTGAAATATTTAGGTTTATTTTCTCCGTTTTCATTTTATTACTCTTCTATAATTTCGAATCCAAGTTCTTCCATCTCTTTTTTAAATTCAGATTCTTTAGTTTCATTTTCTATATTAACAGTTACCTCTTTTGGTGTAACATTTAAATTAACTTCTATTTCACCAAATTCATCTTCAAGTGATGCTTTGATCATATTTGCACAATTATTGCAAGATATGTTTTGTGCTTTATAAGTTTGTTTCATTTTAATCTCCTTATCTTTTTACTATAAATTGTCCCATCATTCCAGCATCTTCATGTTCTAAAATATGGCAGTGGTACATATATGGAAACTCTTTTGTTGATTCATGTTCAAATTTAACTGCAATCTCTACCGTTTCATTTCCATAAACTAAAACTGTGTCTTTTAAACAAGTTTCATTTTCAAATGTAGCTTTTCCATCCCTAGAAAGAATCCTAAAACTACAACCATGAATATGGAAAGGATGGGGCATCCTTTGTTGATTTTTTATTCTCCAAATCTCTACTTTATTTAATGGTACAATCTCATCAATTCTATTCATATCCATTTGTTTACCATTTATAGCTAACCATCCTGGTCTCATATTTAAAGTAAACTCTCTTATATTTTTTGTAGCAACATTTTTATATTCTTCAATTTCAATAAGGGTACTTGGTATAGAAAATTTTTGAGGTTTTTCATTTTTTACTAAAATTTTAAGAAGGGGTTTGTTACTAAAACCATCTCCAAAATATATCTCTTTGCCAGCTAAATCTGAAAAGTCTACTAATATTTCAGCTCTTTCAGCAGAAGCTAAAAGTAAGGTTTTCATTTTTACAGGTTTAGGAAGGAAGCTTGAATCTCCAGCTATTTGAGTAAACTCTCTTAAGTCATTGAACATAAACTTATTTATTCTTGCATTTGAACCATTCATTATTCTAAATCTAATAGTTTTAGGTGATACTTCAAGAATAGGGTCAATCACGCCATTTACTAAAGAGATTGAACCTGTAACTCCCATCATAGTATCATGCATAGATTGTTTATATAAAAACTGACCTTTCATATCAAATCGTCTATCTTGAAAAACTAATGGGATATCATCTATTCCATACTCCTTTGGCAAATTTAAAGAGTTAGAATCTTCATCTTCAATAATAAATAATCCTGCAATTCCCATAAACACTTGGTATCCAGTTTTTTCATGGGTATGGGGATGATACCAACACATTGAAGCTCTTTGTTCAATTTTATATTGTGTAGTCCAAGAGTTATTTGGTTTAATTGAACGGTTTGGTCCACCATCACTAATTCCAGGTACCTTTAACCCATGCCAATGCAAAACTGTATTTTCTTTAAGAGAGTTTTTCACATTTATTTTAACGGTATCATCTCTTTGAACTTTTATAGTTGGTCCTAAAAAATCTGTATTTACTCCAAAGGTTTTTGTTTTTGCACCATTTAAAAACTCAACACTTCCCTCTTGAACGGTTAAATTAAACTCTTTAATACCATCTCTAATCTTAGGCTCTAAAATTGGTGGAATTGGAAGAGGTTTTGAAAAAGCTGGAAATAATGATATTTTAACTGTTGTTGTATTAGCATTTAAAAATGTAGTTGAACACCCTAATATTCCTAGTTTAACAAAATCTCTTCTTTTCATAACATTCCCTATTTAGTGTTTTTCATAAATTGCTGTAGAACCATCTTTTTTAATAGATAAAACATTATAAGGTTGTTTTACATCTCCTTGTTCCATCCCTGGACTTCCTATTGGCATACCAGGAACCGTAATACCTACAATATCTGGTTTTTCCTCTAACATTTTTTTCACAGCAGAATAATCAACATGACCAATTACTATATAATTATCAATAATAGCTGTGTGACAAGAAGCTAAAGAGGGGTTAATCCCTAGTTCGTTATTTACACTATTTACATCGTTTACCATTCTTACTTTTACATCAATCCCATTTTTTTGCATAATCTCAGTCCATTTTGTACAACATCCGCAATATGGAGTTTTATATACAATCATCTCTTTTGCTGTTTGAGCGAAGCTTAAAGTAGCTGCAAATAGAGTTACAAGTAGTGTTTTTTTCATCTTATTTCCTTTATAAATTTTTTATATATTTTGCTAAAGTTGGTATTTTCTCATCAGGGATATTTTTCATTTGTTGTTTCATAATTTCCCCAAAACCATAATCATTTATAGACCCTGATTTATACCCTTCTAATTTTTTAATCAAAGTAGTAATATTTGAATCTTTTAATGAGGGTACTGCATTCATATAGATTTTTTCTGCTTTATTTCCATGACAAAATTTACATGAACTATATAAAACAGCTCCCTCATCAAAGGAAAATAAATTTGTTACGAATATAAAAAAAATTAATAGATTTTTCATTTTATACCTTTTTTAAATCTTTGAGATTATGACTTTTTAGCGTGGAGAAAGTATGGAAAGTTTAATATTTAAATATAAAACTAATGATATACTTACAAAAATTGGACAATTTAGGATAATAAATGAAAGTTTTATTACTTGAAGATGACACTTTATTAAATGAGATTATTGAAGAGTTTTTACTTGATTTAAACTATGAAGTTGTAACAACTTATGATGGTCAAGATGCCCTTGAAGCTATATATGAAAATAAATTTGATTTACTTTTATTAGATGTAAATGTACCTTCAATAAATGGCTTAGACTTACTAAAAAGTTTAAAGGAAAACTCTATTGATATCCCTACAATTTATATCACATCTTTACACACTTCTAATGATATGAAAAATGGTTTTGAAGCAGGAGCTGATGATTATATTAAAAAGCCTTTTCATTTAAGTGAATTAGAACTTAGAATAAACAATATAAAAAGACTAAGACAAATAGAGAGTAATGGAAAAACAAAATTATCAGATACAATTGAATATGATTTTGATAGTAAGATATTACTTAATAATGGGATTAGTTCAAGACTTTCAAAAATAGAAGCAAAGGTTTTTGAATACCTTTTAAAAAATAAAAATAAAGCTGTATCAATTGAGGAGATTGCCAACAATAATTGGGTTTATGATGAAGCTCCAACAGATACTACTATTAGAACTTATATAAAAAATCTTCGTAAAATATTGGGTAAAGATAGAATTTTAAATATTAAAGCTATAGGGTATAAACTTAGCCTTTAAAATCTAAAGTAAAAGTAGTTCCCTCTTTCTCTTTTGATTGAACATCTATTTTTATATTATATGATTTACAAATATGATAAACGATATTTAATCCAATACCAAAACCACCCTGCTCTTTTGTAGCTCTATAATACCTATTAAAAATATCTTCAAGTTTTTCTTCAGCAATACCTATACCTGTATCTTTAACTTTTAAAACACTATTTTTTAGTTCTATATCAATAGAACCACCTACAATGTTATATTTTATAGCATTTGAAACTAGATTATTAAACAATCTTATAAAATTTTCTTTATCAATTATAAATTTTGTTGGCTCTAAATTTGAAGTGATTTTTAATCTTTTTTTAGAAGCAAAAGAATCAAAATATTCAAGTTGTTCAACTATTATCTCATCAAGGTTTAGATTTGTTAATTTCTTAGGTTTTTTATTATCTTGTAAAAATAGATATACTAAATCTTTGTAAATTTCAGAGATTCTTTTTGCACTTAGATTTATCCTTTGTAGATTTTTTTCTGTTGCTGGTGCACCCGCTCCTGTACTCATTAAAATAGCTGTAATAGGGGTATTTAACTCATGGGTTGTATCTTTGATAAAATTGTTCAATTTTTTTCTTTCATTAATAATTGGAGCAATAAACATCCCTGCTAAATAATAAGCAATAACAGTTATAGTTGAAAAAGTTAAAAAGAAATAAAAATAGAGTTTTTCAAGTAACTCTTCTATTCTCCCATGATAAATATTCTCTTTAATTACAATATGATAAACCCCTAAATGACCCTTAGGTGAACTTTCAACGAGAACATAACTATCATCAATTTTTTGAAGTTTTTTTGATAAGTCAATCTCTTTGCCTTTACTAACTAAAAGATTTCCTATTAACTTTTCATGTTGCTTATCATACAAAGCATATTCATATTTTATAAAATCTGCTAATTTTGTTGTATCTATTGTTAAGTTTGCCATATGGGCATAGATGATACTTGAGGATACTTTACTTGCCACATTTTGCATATTTGAAGTGATTAAATCATATTGGAGTTTTGATTCCATTTTATAAAATAAATAAAATATTATACTAAGTAAAATAAGTGAAGAACCTAGATAAAGTCCTAAAAATCTTCTAAAGGTATTTTTTTCACTTCTTGTTAAATCTATAACCAACCCCTTTAATCGTTTCTATATACTCATCACCCACAATTTTTCTAATATTTTTTATATATGTTCTAATTGTAGAAGAAGTTGGTGAATCTTCATATGACCAAATATTTGAACTTAATTCATCTTGTGATACACATCTATTTGTATTATTTAAAAGATATTTTAAAATTTGTGCTTCCTTTAAAGGAAGTTTTGTTTTGATTGAATCATTATCAATAAAATTTAGTTTTGTATTAAACTTTAGATTTTCACCTATAACTAATTCGTCATCTTCCATATGAAGAAGTCTTTTTATATTGTTTATTCTAAGCTCTAACTCTTTTAATTCAAAGGGTTTTTTCAAATAATCATCAGCCCCTGAATTAAAGCCCTCTTCCACATCATCAACAGAATCTAAAGAGGTTGTAAAAATAGCTGGAGTTGTAATATTATTTTCTCTTAATGATTTTAAAAACTCAAAACCTGTCATATTTGGAACATTTACATCAAGTATAAGTAAATCAAACTGCTCATCATAAATTATCTCACTTGCTTGCATTCCATCATAAGCAACTGTTACATCATAGCCTAGGTCTATTAAGAACTCTTCAACTATTTCATTAAGTATTAAATCATCTTCTAAAAGTAGTATTTTCATGGCAAATATTATATCACATAATAAAAAAATTAATCCACACATACTCTACACACTTACTTAACAAAACTCAATTATACTTCCAATAACAAAACATAAAGGAGCACGAAATGAAACTTATTAAAACTTTTCTTTTAACATCAGTTTTAGGTTTAGCATTAGCAAATGCCACACCTCATACTCTTGATAAATCTCATAGTGAAGTTGGTTTTTCTGTAAAACATTTGATGATTACAAATGTAAAGGGTGAATTTACTGACTATGATGCAAAGATAGATTTTGACTATAAAACAAAATCTTTTAAGATGCTTGAAGCAACAATTAAAGCAGCATCAGTTGATACTGGAATTGAAAAAAGAGACAATCACTTAAGAAGTGAAGATTTTTTTCTAGCAGAAAAATATCCAAATATTACTTTTAAAATGAAATCATATAAACCTGATGGAGATGAAGGGATGATGATTGGTGATTTAACAATTAGAGGAATCACTAAAGAGGTAAAACTAAAAATTGAAGATCTTGGAACAATAAAAGATTTAAAAGGAAATAATAGAGTTGGATTTACTATTGAAGGTAAAATCAATAGAATGGATTATGATTTAAAATGGAATAAGGTTTTAGAAGCTGGTGGCTTTGCAGTAAGTGAAACTGTAAAATTAATTGTAGAAGTTCAAGCAGTTGAACAATAAATAATATAAAATACCATTTAAAAATAAAGGAAAAGATATGAAAAAAAATACTAAAATCAAATTAGCTGGAGTTCTTTTAGGAGCTGCTTTATCAAGTACAGGTGCTTATGCAGGAAGTGGTTCTTGTGGTTCTTCAAAATGTGGTGGAGAAAAGAAAATAGAGAAAAAAGGTTCTTGTGGTTCTGCTAAATGTGGTGGAGAAAAGAAAAAAGAGATGGCTGATGAGATGAGTGGGAACTCAGGTAAAAAAACTGAAATGGCTAAATGTGGTGCAGATATGAAGAAAAAAGTTGAAGGTGCTTGTGGCGCTGGAAAATGTGGGTGAAATGGTGAACAATAATGATTAATCTTAGAGGTTGTGGTTTAGGTTTAAGAAGTGATTTTTTACTTGATATAAAAAAAAGTAAATTTCAACCAGATTGGTGGGAGGTAACTCCTGAAAACTGGATGCATATGCCAAAACTTTATGAAAAAGCATTTGAACAAGCAGTTAATTCTAGACCTACTGTAGCCCACGGATTATCATTATCTATTGGTTCTGTTGACAAGCTAAATAAAAAGTTTGTCAAACAGATCAAAACTTTTTTAGACAGATATAATATAGAATACTATTCTGAACATCTATCTTTTTCCTCACTTGAGGGGAAACAATCCTATGAATTACTTCCTGTTCCAATGACAAAAAACATGGTTAATTTTATAAGCGATAAGATAAAAGAGGTTGAGAATATTATTCAAAGAAATTTGATACTTGAAAATGCAACTTATTATTATGCCCCTTATGCCGAAATGAGGGAAGTTGATTTTATTAATGAAGTATTTGAAAAATCTGGTGCAAAAATGCTTTTAGACGTAAACAATGTATTTGTTAACTCTGTTAATCATGGTTTTAAAGCTAGAAAATTTATAGATGAGATAGATAAAAGCAAAATTGCCTATATGCATATGGCTGGACATTATAATGATGAAGACTCAAAATTAAAAATTGATTCCCATGGAATGCCAATATGCTCTGGAGTTTGGAAGTTATTAGAATATACACTTAAACAAGTTGATGCCCCTGTTATGATTGAAAGGGATAATAATATTCCCCCACTAAGTGAATTAGAATTAGAATATAATCAAATGAAAGAGATTGTAAAAAGAGTTAGAGATGCCCAAAAATAATAGTTTAGAAAAAGATATTCAAAATAGATTTTTTAACATTTTATTAAAACAAGAAAAAGGATATGAAACAACAAATATAGAAGTTTATCAAAAACTTGTTTTCACAAGATATGAAGAGGTTATAAGAAACTCTTACCCCCTTTTAATAAAAAATATTAATCAAATTACTTTGGATAAATTAATAAACAAATTTATGAAAAACACCCCTTCAACCCCTTTTATTTGGAAAATTCCAAAAGATTTTAAAAAGTTTGTAAAAAAAACAAAAGCTTTTGAAAATAGAAAATATTTGTATGAACTTATGTATTATGATTGGATAGAGATTGAACTTTTTATGAAAGAATACAAAACATATAAAAAGGGTAAATTTTCTTATGAAAATAGATATAAAGTATCTAAAAGTGCTAAGTTTAAAGCTTTTAAATACGATATTATCAATAAAAAAATTCAAGAAAAAAGAGATAATTTCTTAGTAATTTATTATGATTTTGAAGCTGATGATGTAATATATAGAGAGATTAATCAATTGATTTTTGAATTGTTTAAAAGAATTGATAAGAAACAAAGCATTGGAAAAATTTTAAAACAACTTTGTAAAGAAAATGATATAGATTATAAAGAGGCTAAAAAGATTTTAGCCCCTGCTTTAGAAGAGTTGTATATAAATAAAGTTTTTATTTAACTCCTACATTTTTTAACAGATTTTGGGTATAAAAGTAAGCAAATATAGCTGCACTATAAATCATAACTAAAATACCAAACCATAAATAAAAATAGTCAAGTGCTAACCAAACTACAAGAATATAAGCAACTAAATATTTTGCAATAATCTGCCTATATAAAGCTATATATAAAATCATTTTAGGTTTTTTTATAGCTTGTAAAGTTGAAACACAAATAAATAAAATCACATAAGCATAAAATATCCATACTTCAACAAGTAGATAATCAAGCCCATATCTAATAACTTCTAAATCTGAATCAAATTGTGAGATTATCAATTTCCCAAATATATATAAAAATATAATCCCAAAAGTAGAGATATAAAAGCCATATTTTAGTGCTGTATTTAAAGTCTCTTGAACCCTATCATATTTTTTTGCTCCAAAGTTGTTTGAGATAATAGATAGAACAGCTGAACTAAGTCCAAGGGCAGGTAAAAGCATAAGCTGTTCAACTCTAAATCCTATTCCATATCCAGCAACTGCTTTTACCCCATAAAGTGTAACAAAATACATCAAGATAATAGAACCAATCGCCATAATAAGCATATTCATAGAAGAGGGGATACCTTGAATTATAAAATCTTTATAGATTTTTAAATGGGGATAAAAATATTTTAAATTCTCAAAATGAATAAGTTTTGTCTCTAATACTTTTTTTAACATATAAATATTATTTAAAACTTGAATTAACACTGTAGCAAAGGCTATTCCTGAAATTCCCATTGCAGGAATAAACCAAAATCCATATATAAAAAGTGGATTTAAAATTAAATTTGCAAAAAAACCAAAAATCAAAGTATTTCTATAAGATTTTGTATCTCCCCTTGAGACTAAAATTGCATTTAATGCAAAATTTGTCATAAAAAAAATTGTCCCTGTAAGTATTACATTTATATAACTTAATGAGGTTTCTAAATACTCACCGCTTGCCCCTAATATTTTAAACAAAGTAGGGGATATTATAAAACCAATAATAGTTAAGGCTACTGCTAAAATTTGCATAAAAAATATCCCTTTATGGGCATATAATGAAGCAAGAAATTTTTTGCTTTTTCCAGATGCATTACCTATTAAAGCAGTAATTGCTGAAGAAAATCCATATCCAAGTCCAATAATAGTAAAAAATATCATAAAAGATAAAGATAAGGCAGAAATTGCTTGAGTTGAAATAAGTCCTGCATAAAAGGTATCAACTACATTATACATTGTATTAAAAAACATACCTGTACTTGCAGGGATTGCTATTTGTTTTAAAAGTGATGGGATATCATCTGTTAAAAGGTGCTTTGATTTAGTTTTCATATGTCATCACTGCCTTGAATTTTTTGAATGATAACCAAATAAAGTTAAATATTTATCAAAAAGAAAATGAAAAAATAGGGAGAGTGCATGAAAAGGAAAGATATCATTCAATCTTAAGATAAATATTTACTTTATAAACGTAGTATAAAAGATTAAAGTGATATAAACGTGGCATTTACTAAATTAAATCAGAAAAATCCTCATTTAAAATTAAAAGTTTTCTATCTTTTTTATTAAAAATAAATCTTGAATCTTTTCGTTCAATAGCTTTCATTATTATAAGTTTTATTTCTCTTTCACTTTTATTGTGTCTTTTTAAATATAAAGTAAAATCAACAATAGAGATAAATTTTTCTTTTGTTTTTTCTTGGGGTTTCTCTTTATTTTCTTGCTGACTTATAAGTTGGGGTTTATATATTGAACGCATCTCATTAAAAGCACTTTGTAAAAGTTCAATCTCTCTATTAAAAACACCTATAATTCTTTTTTGATTATTCTCTAACCTTAAAATCTCTGATCCATGTTGCTTTCTCATCCATTTAATAGACTTTTTTAATAATAATATCTGTTCATCTTTTGCTTTAACTACTTCTTTTATAGTCTCTTTAAAAGTAATCATTTCAACTTTTGGTTCTTCTTCAGAGTTTGTAGCAGTTGGAGAGATTTTTTGAGTATCGTTTATATAAACATAAGTCTTACCAGACTTTTTGATAGATTTTAATTGGTTTTTTTTAATTCTATAATGTACCCCTTGGAGAGAAATACCTAATATTTCAGCAGCTTGAGCTGTTGTAACTAATCTCTCCAAAGTATACCTTACATTTTATCGCTGTCTATTTCAATAACAGTGTGTACATTTCCACGAGGTTTAAAGTCTGCAACAACTTTCATCCATCTTGGTTGTAATTTTTCATAAAGTGTATCAAAAATTTCATTTGCACTATTTTCATGAGAAACTTCTCTAAACATGAAAGAGTTAATATAAATTTTTAATGCTTTTAATTCTATAACTAATTTATCTGGCGTATATTCTAAATAAATTGTTGCAAAATCTGGATATCCACTTCTTGGACATTTTGCCATAAACTCTGGCAATTCAATTTTTATTACATAGTTTTTTTCATTTTTATTTGGCCAGAAATTTTCTTCATTATTGATGTCAAATTCTACAATCTCTTTTTCACCATATTTCATTATATTCTTATCCTTTTAATATTTTTATATTAGATATATTTTTTGTTAAAAGTGCCATTTTATCATAATTTTACTTACATAATTTAGATAAATATCTTAATAAATTTTTAAAACCTTTTTATAAGAATAGTTTATAGTATAATAGCTTACAAAATTCATACTTTGGGGAAAGACTAATGAATACAACTTATGATATTGCCATAATTGGCGGAGGCCCTGGTGGCATAGGTACTGCCGTAGAAGCAGCGGTACATGGAGTAGAGAGAATACTACTAATTGATAAGGCAGATAATCACTCAAGTACTATTAGAAAATTTTATAAAGATAATAAACGAGTTGATAAAGATTGGAAGGGTCAAACAGTAGAAATTGAAGGAAATATTCCTTTTATGGATGGAACAAAAGAAACAACATTAGACTTTTTTGACCAACTTTTAGATTATGAAAAAATTGATACTGCATTTAACACAGAAGTAGAAAATATACAAAAAGATGAAAATGGAATTTTTCAAATCTCAACTGCCACTCAAGGTTTTAAAGCAAAAGCTGTAGTAATAACAATTGGAAAAATGGGAAAACCAAATAAACCAAGTTATAGAATACCACCTTCAATAAAAGAGTTTGTAAATTTTAACTTAGATAAATGTAGTGAAGGGGAAAAGATACTAGTTGTTGGAGGAGGAAATAGTGCGGCAGAATATGCCTACGAGTTAGCTGATGAAAACAACATAATAACTTTAGTTTATAGAAAAGATGAATTCACAAGACTTAATCCTGAAAATGAAGATATTTTGTATCAATACAATGGGCAAGAGAAACTAAGACTAAGACTAGGTACAGATATAATATCCTTAGAGAATGAACATGGAAAGGTAAAAGTGAATTTTGATGATGGTTACTACACAATATATGATAGAATTATTTATGCAATAGGTGGAACATCGCCTGTTGATTTTCTAAAAAAAGTTGGTATCCAAACTGATGATAAAGGGAAACCAATATATGATGAGCACTACAGAACAAATGTAAAAGGTATGTATGTTGCAGGAGATATTGCATTTAATACCGGTGGTTCAATTGTAACAGCTCTTAATCATGGTTACCATATTGTAAACTCTTATTTAAAAAGGACTGGAAAAATTTATGCCTATACGGACAAGGTGGAAGAGTATTTCAAAAACAATCCAGAGTTTAAACACTAAGTTAATATTGTGTTAGTAAAAAAATTAGTTAATCAAAATCTTTTTTTACTTGGCACATTAACCATACTTTTTTTCTCATTAAATTCAATATTTTGTAAAGCAGCCTTACAAAATAATTCTATTGATCCATATTCTTTTAGTTTTTTTAGACTATTTTTTGGAGTTATCACACTATTTTTAATATCTCTTTTTATAAATAAAAAAAACACCTTAGATTTAAAAAGCAATTGGCTAAATGGATTTTTTCTTTTTTTATATGCAATTTGTTTTTCATTTTCTTATATTAGTTTGGATGCAGGTCTTGGGGCATTAATATTATTTGCAGTAGTTCAAATAACAATGATACTTTTTGCTTTTATAAAAAAAGAAAAATTTGGATTAAAAAAATTAATAGGTATATCTTTAGCATTATGTGGATTGTTTTTTTTACTCTATCCAAGTAAAGATTTTTCAATCTCTATTTTCCATTTTATATTAATGGTAATAGCTGGATTTGCTTGGGCTTTTTATACCTTATTAGGAAGAAACAGTACAAATGCCATAAAAGATACTTCAAACAATTTTTTTAAAGCTTTTATTATCACTATTTTATTTGTTTTTCTTTTTATTGATGATTTAAACATCACTTCAAGCGGTTTATTCTGGGCGTTTTTATCAGGAGCTATTGCTTCAGGTTTAGGTTATTCAATTTGGTATTTTGTTTTAAAAGATTTAAAAATAGTAACAGCAAGTGTACTTCAACTTCTTGTACCTGTAATATCTATATTTATAAGTATAATTTTTTTAGATGAAAAATTAACCATAAGTTTATTAGTTTCAACTATTTTAGTTTTAGGTGGTATTTTTATAAGTTTAAAAGAAAAAAATTAACTATTTAATAAACTCCAATTATTTGCTTCATAACATTGAGAACAATTCATATACCTTTCATCCTCTTCACATAAAACACAATAATTTAAACTATTTTCATCAAAATCTTTTTTTTCACTAGATTTTGGATTTTTAGAAGCCATAAAACTTACATTTAAAACTGGATCTTTAACTAATTTATTAGCAGTTTCTGTGGTGATATTAATATTTCTTGCTACTGCTCTTCTTATATTCATACTACTTGAATTATGTAATTTCTCAAGTTCAACTGGACAAGTACTTGTTTTTGCTCTTTCTAATAATTGACTTTCTTGGTTCATTTCTAAATTCATTCTTTATCCTAAAATTTTATTAATTGATATGCAAATTATATACCGTGATGAATTAATATTCATCAAAAAATGAGACATTATATAGTATATTCTTAAATTTAGCAAAAATAATTGATTTAAATCAATTATTCAAATAATTTTTAGAATAAATATAAGATGATTTAAAAAAGGAGTTTTTATGCCCCACTTACAATTTGAGATAAATAAAAAAATATCACAAGAAACAAAAGAGAATTTTGTTAAAGAAATAAGAAAAACTTTTTCTGAAATCATGGATACAGGAACCGATCATATAGCAATTTCTATTAGAGAATATAACAAATATAATTTAACAATTGGACGAGCAAATCCAAATGATGATATTTGTTTAATGAATTTAGATATTAGAGAAGGCAGAACAATTCAACAAAGAAGAGAATTAGCTTTAAGATATATGTCTATTGTTAATGAACTATTTGAAGTTGAAAATAGAAATCAATATATTACCTTTACCCAACACAGCGGGGAAGATTTTCATTTAATAGAAAAATACCTTGATAAATGGGCTACAGGAGAAGACCCTTTAGCATAATATTTCTATGATATAATGAAATATTATTTTGAAGGACTTTTAATGATTTATAAAATATTTGTATTTTTTCTATTTAGTTTATTTTTATATGCCAAACCAATATCATTTGAAAATGATGTAAAACCTATTTTAGATAATAGATGCGTTGTTTGCCACTCTTGTTATAACTCACCTTGCCAGACAAAATTTAGTTCATTTGAGGGGATTACAAGAGGTGGAACAAAAACTGCAATATATGAAAATAGGATAAAACCAATTGAACCAACAAGATTATTTGTTGATGCATTAGATGAAAAAGAATGGAGAGATAAAGGGTTTTATTCTATTACTAAACCACTTGATGAAAACAACACAAGTATTATGGGTCTTTTTTTAGAACAAAAACAAAAATTTCCTATTAGCAAAGGGGATTATGCACCCGAATTAGATGATTTAACATGCCCAAAAGATTTAGATGAATTAGAAAAATATCTTGAAGAAAAACCATATCATGGGATGCCTTATGGGTTTCCAGCTTTATCAAAAAATGAGCATAAAATAATAACTAAATGGTTAAAAAATGGTTCTATTGATGATAGAAAAAAAGATATAGAACAACCAAAAGAACTAAAAGTACTTGAAGAATTTTTAAATAAAAAGGATATGAAACATAAAATCACTGCAAGATATATTTATGAACATCTTTTTTTAGCCCATATAAAATTTAACTCTTCAAATGATTTTTATCAAATTCAAAGAAGCTACGATAAAGAGGGAAAAAATCCTGTAAGAACAAGACTTCCATATGATGACCCTAAGAAAAAATTTTATTACACCTTTAGAAAAATAAGTTCTACAATTGTTCATAAAACCCATATGGTCTATGAAATTGATGATAAAAAAATAACAAGATATAAAGAGTTATTTATAGATAAAAAATGGTTCCCAACACAAAATATTAGTTATGAACCAAAAATAGCTTCAAATGCTTTAATTGCGTTTAGTCAAATACCTTCAGAATCAAGATACCAATTTTTGCTTGATGATATCCATTACTTTATAATGACCTTTATCAGGGGACCAGTTTGTAAAGGACAAATTGCATTAAATGTGATAAATGATCATTTTTGGATTGCCTTTAAAGACCCAAAATATGATGAAACAATCTTAAATAAAAAATTTTTAAAAGAAAACGCCTCAAATCTTTCTTTGCCAAATAAATATGGTGCAGATACGCCTTTAGTTAAGAGTTTTAATTTTATAAAATATGATAATGAAACAATTGAATATTATGAAAATAAAAACAAAATATATAAAAACAAAAGTTTAAATCTTGAATCAATTTGGAAAGGTAATAAAGTAAATAAAGAGGATAATGATGCCATTTTAACGATATATAGACATTTTGACTCAGCTTCTGTTCACAAAGGTGCACTAGGAAATATGCCAAGGACAATGTGGATAATTGATTATCCACTACTTGAAAGATTGTATTATTCACTTGTTGCAGGTTTTGATGTTTTTGGAAATACTCAACATAAAGTATTAGTTAGAAAATATATGGATAGACTTCGAATTGAAGGAGAAAGTAACTTTTTAGAGTATCTTCCTAAAAGCTCAAGACAAGAGGTTTTTAATAGTTGGTATCAAGGTTTTCTTGCAAAATATTTTGTAACATATACACCATCATCAAATGAAACATCAATAAACTATGAAACAAAAAATCATAAAGAAGAATTTATTGAAAAAATTCTTGCTTATACAAATACCAAAAAAGATAAAATCAATTTTATTGAAGAGAAATATCTTGAAACACCTATTTTAAATAGATACTCAAATAAAAAAGATATTGAGCAAGCCCTAAAAAAACTTACTTTAGTTGATAATTTAAAAAAATACAAAGAGTTTTCAAGTACAAATTTTAATCTTTTTTATATAAGGTTTAAACTAAAAACTCAAGATTTGATTTATACAGTTGTAATAAATAGATGGCATGATAATGTTGCTTTTATGTTTGAAGAGGATGAAAGATTAGATACAAATAAAGATAATATTAACATAATTGAAGGTTTTGTTGGTTCTTATCCAAATTATTTTGTTGTAGTAGAAGAGGGTGAAATAAGTAATTTTTTTAATATCCTACTAAATTATAATGAAAATGAAGAAAATCTAAAAAATTTTTTTATTAGAAGAAGTGATAAAAACTTTTGGGAAACATTTGACTGGTTTCAAAATAAATTTTATGAGATAAATCCTAGTAGAGCAGGGCTTTTTGATTTAAATAGATATTATCACAAAAGTTTCAATTAGTAGAAATTATTCTACTAATTGGATTCTAAAAACTTATCATCTCTTGCAATTTTCCCATAAAAAAACTCAAATACGATAGAGAATAAAAGAAAAGAACAAAATATAATCAATGCATTTAAATTTTTTTCATAGGTATTATATAAAAGAGTTAAAAGTGCCGTAAAACTAACCAAACTTGATAAAATAAGAAGATATTTATTTGCATCTAATTCTTTATACATTTTTAAAGCACTTATATTTATTATTGTAAAAATTAATAAAAAACTTGCACTTGCAATTATCGCTATTTTGGTTATATCAATACTATTTGCCATAACCAAACTAATAAGTGCAGTTGAAACAACCCCTGCAAAAGGAATATTATTTCTTTGTTCGTTTAGTTTTTTTGGTAACTCACCATCCCTTGCTAGGGTAAAACCTAATCTTGCATTTCCATAAACCGTTGCATTTATAGCTGAAAAAGTTGCTAATAAAGCAGCAATTGTTACAAGGACAAAACCAATATCTCCTAAAGCAGGTTTAGCTGCAACAGCCAAGGCATAATCCTTTGCTTCAAGTAGTTGTTTTTCATCTACTGTTCCAACTGTTATATATGCAATTAAAAGATATAAAACAATCACCAAAACAACTGATATATAAAAAGCTCTTGGAAGATTTTTCTCTGGATTTTCAATCTCTTCAGAGGAGTTTGCAATTAACTCAAAACCTTCATAGGCAACAAATATAATCATTCCTGCTACAAAAATAGAAAAAGGGTCAGAAAAATTTTCTATGGCAACTCTTGAACTATCTACGTAAGTAAAGCTTGTAAAGATAATTAAAAGTAACAAAACAACTTTTATTATAACTACAACTAGCTCTGAACGACTTACAAAAGTTGCACTTACCACATTTATAAAAGAGGGTACTAAAATAGCAAGGGAGATTAGAATATGTTCTAAATAAAAACCCTTTAAAGTTGGGAAAAAAGTTTGGGCATAGGAAGCAAATGATATAGAGTATAAAGAGATTGTTACTAAATAACTAATCCATAAAACTAAATTTAAACTTCCAGATAATAGATTATGACCGAAAGCATTATCTACAAAAACCACTGTTCCACCTCTACTTGGGAATTTTACAGAAAATTTTGCATAAGAATAAGAAGTTAATAAAGCAACAATTCCTGCTAGTAAAAAGGCTATTACAGTAGCTCCTTTTGCAAAAGAAACAGCTTCACCTAAAACAGCAAAGATACCACCTCCAACCATTCCACCAACACCAATTGAAACAGCACCAAAAAGTCCTATCTTTTTATCTTTCATATAAATACCTAAAAATAAATTTCAACATTTTAACATAATCTATTTTTTTATATTGATGGTTTATAATCTATAAATGAAATCTAATAATACATTTACAAAAATATTTACCCATGAAAAACTGCCATTTTTGGAACTCAGATACTCTAATAATACAAAACACTATAAAGAGCATATTCACGATACATTTTCTATAGGGATAAATTTAGAAGATAAATCAATCTATACAAACAAAGATAAAAAATATAATTTTGATGTGGGGATGATTGCAGTTGTAAATCCAAATGAAGTACACTCATGTAATCCAATAAAAGAAACTCCAAATCTGTATTATATGCTTTATTTAGATGAAAAATGGTGTTGTGGTATTCAAAACTTAGTTTGTGATGAAATTAGTACCTTTAAAGCCTTTCCTGAAAATATTATCTACGATATTAATCTTTATAATGAATTTAAATCTTTATGTGAAAATATTTTTAGTGATATTGACTACAATGAAAAAGAGGATGAACTTATAAACTTTTTTACTAAACTTTTTGGAAAATATTTAAATAAATCAACAACAAAAGTTGAGGACCCACTTTTTGATAAAATTTTAGATTTTTTAAATAAAAACTATAAAGAAAATATCTCTTTAGAAATAGTTTCAGAAAAGTTTGGATTAAATCCCTTTTATGTAATTAGGCTTTTCAAATCAAATATAAATATGACTCCCCATACATATTTACTAAATATAAAAATAAATAGGGCAAAAGAACTTTTAAAAAAAGGAGAAAGTATTGTTGATACTGCTTTAGAGTGTGGTTTTAGTGACCAAAGCCATTTTCATAGAAATTTTTTAAAAATCGTTGCAACAACTCCAAAATCTTATCAAGATAATTTCAAAGTCAATTTTGTACAAGAATAATTTTTTATAAATTTCTATAATCCCCTTATGGAAATTTATTTAATTAGTTTTTTATCATTAGCTTTAGCGCACTTTGTTGCACTTTTAAGTCCTGGTGTTGATTTTTTCTTGATTCTTACAAACTCTTCAAAACATGGTAGAGCTTCAGGAATTATAACTTCAACTGGTATTGCCTTTGCAAATTTAGTCTATATTTTATTAGCTTTGTTTGGAATAACTTTAATAAAAGATAATCAAACACTATTTCTTACTATAAAAATATTAGGATCTTTTTACCTTTTGTATATAGGTTTTTTATTATTAAAATCTAAAAAAAGGGAACTATTTTCAAAAAAAATAGAAAAAAAAGATGAAAAAAAAGATGTAATTAAATACTTTCTTATGGGTTTTTTATCGGCGATTTTAAATCCAAAAAACTCAATTTTTTATTTCACTATGTTTTCTATTTCAATACAAAACCATACACCATTTTATGTTCAAAGTTTTTTTGCTTTATGGATGTTTTTAGCTGTATTATTATGGGATATCTTTGTAGTTTATCTTGTAACAAATGTAAAAAGTAAAAATTTTTTAGAAAAATATTCAAATAAAATAGAAAAAATCTCTGGTTTCATTTTACTTTTTTTAGCACTTTCTATTATCTTTAACACTTTTTGATATAATTTTGTCTACATAATTTTTAGGCTTTATTCTTAAAGCCCTTTAGAGTTTTGCTTCTTTTAGTGAAATTTACTTTCACTGTTGAAAAGAAGATATAAAATCATAAGGTCCCTTTTAAATAGGGACTATTTTAAAGGATACAAAATGGCAATTGGATTTATAGGACTTGGAAATTTAGGTCGAGCAATAGCAAGTAGACTAACTGATATGGGTGAAGAGTTGAAAATTTATAATAGAACTAAATCTAAAGTTGAAGATTTAAATTATGAAATAAAAGATTCACCAAAACAATTAATTGAAGATTGTGATGTTGTATTTATGTGTTTATTTGAGTCAAGTGCAGTTAAAAATATTTTTGAAATGGAAGATGGATTATTAAGTGCTGATTTAACTGGAAAAACTATTATTGACTTAACAACAAATCATTATGAGATGGTTTTAGATTTTCACCAACAAATAGATGAAAAAGGTGGAGATTATTTAGAGTCACCTATTTTTGGAAGTGTTGCTCCTGCACTTCAAGGTTTAGTTACAATAGTAACTTCAGGAAAAAAAGAAACATATGAATTATGTAAACCATATTTAGAAAAAATAGGAAAAGAGATTTTCTATCTAAAAGAACCGGGTAAAGCTTCAAAAATGAAACTTATCAATAATCTATGTTTAGGTTCGTTTATGGCTACTATTGCAGAGTGTACAGCTCTTGGAGAGATGTGTGATATTGAAAAACCAAAATTACTTGAAATTCTTGGAGTGGGTGGTGGTCAATCACTAGTTTTAAAAGCAAAAACTCAAAAATTAATTGAAGAGGATTTTTCTGCACATTTTTCAAATAATGCAATTTATAAAGATTTACATACTTTACAAGATTTAGCTTATAGTTTAAATCAACCTCTATATTCAGCAGCTGTTCCAAAAGAATTGTTTGGAAAAATGAAAAAAGATGGAAGAGGTGAAGAGGACTTTTGTTCTATTTACCAACTATTTAAAGACTAAATTAGATGTTAAAAGGGATTATTACTCTCCTAGTATTTCAATTTCTAGGGGAGTGTTTTGTAAAACTATTTGGACTTATTGTTCCAGGGCCTGTAATTGGTATGCTTTTATTACTTCTGTTTTTGATGATAAAAAAATCTAGCTTTGAATCTCTAGATAATGCAGTATTCTTACACCTAAGATACTTACCACTTCTATTTATACCTGCAGCTATGGGGATAATTACACAAGCAGATATAATCTCAAAAGAGTTTTGGGCAATTACTATTTCACTTTTAGTGGGGACAGTTATTGCTTTGGCATTTAGTGCTAAATTTATTGATATTTTAACAATAAGAAAAATAAAAAAGAATGAAAAATGAATTTTGAAGCTTTAAATGAATATATAACAACAACTCCACTTTTATGGCTTATATTAACATTGGGTGCTTATAAAGTTGGAATAATCATTTATGAAAAATTTAATAAACATACTTTACTTCAACCAATAGTAATAGCCTATGCAATTATTATGAGTACTTTAATAATAAGTGGAAAATCTTATGAAGAGTATTTTAAAGGTGTTGAAATAATACATTTTTTCTTAGGACCTGCAACTGTTGCATTAGCATTGCCTTTATACAACAATTTAAAGCATATAAAAAGCCTTTTTATACCTATTGTGCTAACTTTATTCATAGCAGGCTCTTTTTCAATTATAATTGCTCTAGGACTTCTTTATTTACTTGATGCAAATATGGCAACTATTTTATCAATGGCAACTAAATCAATCACTGCACCAATTGCGATTATCACTTCTGAACAAATTGGAGCTATACCTTCCCTTGCAGTAGGGTTTGTAATAATAACAGGAATCATTGGAGCACTTTTAGGAAATCTTATATTTAAAGCTATAAAGATTAAGCATGATACCTCAAAGGGTTTTGCACTTGGTCTTATTTCCCATGGAATTGGAACTGCAAGGGCTGTTGAAATGGGAGAAAAGGCAGCTGCCTTTTCAGCACTTGCTATGGGACTTTGTGGGGTCTTTACAGCTATTTTACTTCCATTAGTAATTCAATTTATAAAATAAATTAAGAAGCAAGAGCAGCTAAAAAAGCCTGCTCTTGGTATTTTTTTAATTCACTTGGTTTCTCAATAGTATTCTTTTTTTCAAAGGAAGAGATAGTTTGAGCAGATATAAGTTCAACTTCACATAAAGGGTTTAATTGAATTAAACCCTCCATTTTAAATGTAACTGGTCCACCTGCAAAATTTCCTTTTTTTGCTCTTTTTTTAATAACAACCTTATCTATGAAATTTTGTTCTAAAAAAAGTAAAAACTCATTACAAAATTTTCTTATATCATCTTGGTTTTCATCATTTTCCAAAATGATTTTTTTTATTTTTAAATCAATATATTCACCATCATTTATAACAACTAATGATGCTATATTTGATTTTAATTCTATTCCACATATTTTCAATTTATTGCCTTTATTGCTTTATATTGAAAGTATAGAATAAAAAAATTGTTTGGCTTAATTTAATGGCAATATGTAATGATTTTTATTTTTTAATAACTCATTTTTTGGAAATTGGTAATTTTATAATAAATTTCGCACCTATATACTCTGTACCTTCAAAAGTATATTTTTCATTTTCTACACTTAAATTACCATTCATATGATTATCAATTATATCTTTTGACATATGAAGTCCTATCCCAGTACCTTCATTCCCTTTTGTAGTAAAATAAGGCTCAAATACTTTATCAATTAATTCTTTTGGTATTCCACCTGCATTATCTTTTATTATAATTACAGCATTGCTAGACTCTTTAAATATATCAACAAAAAGTAATTTTCTATTTTCACATTCATTTAAAGCATCTTTTGCATTTGAAATAATATTCATTAAAACTTGAATAAACTCATTTTCTATTCCAGATATATTTACATCATTTAGATTTTCAATTAATTCAATATCTATAGATTTTAATTTTGAACCAATCAATCCTAAAACCCTTTCATAACTATTTTTTAAATTAAAAAAAGTTACATATTTATCATTCTTGAAAAAGTCTCTAAAATCATTAATTGTATTTGACATATATTGAACTGTATTTGTAATTTTCTCTAAACTTTCAATATGTTCTTTTTCATCTATTTCTAACTCTAATGATTTTTTTAGTAGTACTCCAGAAGCTGCTGCTGAAATAACTGAAAGAGGTTGTCTCCACTGGTGAGCAATATTTTCTAACATCTCTCCCATTGCTGCCATTTTAGATTTTTGAATTAGTTGACTCTCTTTTTCTTTTAGTTTAAACTCCATCTCTTTTTGTAATGTTATATCTAAAAATGAGGCAACATAATAAATAACTTCACCTTTATTATCTAAAATAGACTGAATTGTTAAATGCTCATTAACAATAGTTCCATCCTTATGCTTATTAGTAATTTCTCCTACCCAAATATTTTTCTCTTTTAATGATTTTTTCATCTCATCATAAAAGTTTTTATCATGCAAACCAGATTGTAAAATCTTAGGGCTTAGACCTTTTACTTCAGAAGCTTCATACCCTGTGATTTTAGTAAAAGCTTTATTTACTAAAAGAATTTTCTGATTTTTATCGGTAATTGTAATTCCATTTTGGGTTTCAAAAGTAACTGCTGCAATTTTTAAAACGTTATGGGAGTCTTCTATTCTTTGAAGCATTTGATTTACTTCTTCATATAAAATTCCATACTCATTTTTTTCTTTTGTTTGAATTCTTTTTTTATAACTATTTTTTAATTCAATTTTTTCTAAAAATTTAACAAGGTTTAAAATTGGATTAGTGAATTTTTTAGCAAAATAGAGTGTAAGAAAGTATGAAATTAAAAACATCAATGACAAAATAATTATTACAACAGAAAGATTTTTTTTGATAACATCAAAGAGAGTTTGTACTTGAAATTCGTATTTAACTGTACCTAACTTACTATTTTTATACATTGTAGCACTATAAAGTTTCAATATATTTCCATCTAAAAATAGTTTATCCAATACTATTTCTGGTAAAGATTCAGGATTTAAACTTTTGCCATCTTTACTATATTGAAGGATTGGTTTCTTATCTAATTTATATAAAACCATAGATTCTAAAGTAGAGAAAGATTTTAAAGAGTCACTAATATCAGCAGCTGCCGATACATCATTTAATAAAATCAATTTAGCAAAATCTTGAGCCAAAATTAAACTAACTGTTTTAGAAAGTTCAATTTTTTGTTCATATTGATTTTGCATATACCAATATACAAAACTTCCATAACCTATTAATGCAGTTAACAATGTAACTGACATTATAATAAAAATTAATCTTTTTTTTATGGAACCATTATAGGTTGGTAAAGATTTCATCTCATTCTTTAGATGGGTTTTGTATTGGTACTTCTGAATCATTTCCCCACTCTGTCCATGAGCCATCATAAACAGAAACTTTATATCCCAACTCTTCTAAAACTATAAAGTTTAATGCAGCTTCAGCTCCACCATCACAATATAAAATAATCTCTTTATCTTTTGGAATATTTTTATATACCTCTTTTAATTGCGAAATATCTTTCATTACATTTCCATTTTGAGTAACTTGATAATTTTGTGTACAAGCATAATTTTGGGCACTTGGAATATGTCCAAATCTCTTAGCTGTTGATTCTTTTCCTTGATAATGAGACTCTTTTCTTCCATCAATAATAGTTTTATTTCCAATAGACATCAATGTTCCAAGTTTTGTTTCAATTTTACTATTATCAATCCTTGGAACAAACTCTTTTCTATTAGGTTTTACTATTTTATTTGAAGTTGGAATATCAAGCTTTGTATCTTTTGTAAACCCATATTTAAAAATACCTACTTCTTTATGTCCAAAAGTCTCTAAAATCCAATAAAATCTAGCCGCCCAAATAAAATCTCCATTATCATAAGCAAC
Source organism: Arcobacter arenosus (assembly GCF_005771535.1). Classification (NCBI taxonomy): domain Bacteria; kingdom Pseudomonadati; phylum Campylobacterota; class Epsilonproteobacteria; order Campylobacterales; family Arcobacteraceae; genus Arcobacter; species Arcobacter arenosus. The sequence continues at coordinate 112,408 of NZ_VANU01000002.1, read as the reverse complement.
AACTTTACTATTGCTATCAATTCCTGCATTACTAAATAAATCTTTTAGAAAGTCCAATTTTGGCATAAAAAATTTATCATCAAATAAAGATTTTAATCCTGGAACATTAACTGCATTTTTTATATGAAGTTCTTTATAATCTTCACTTGTTCTTAAATCAATAATCACTAAATTTGGATCATCAAAATTTGTTTTTAACCAATCTAAAGAGACTATTGCTGGAATATTTTTATTTGAAGCAAATAAAATATTTATTGAAAAAAATAAAAGGAAAAATAATTTAGTAAATTTCATGGCATATCCTTTTTTTGTATAAAAAAATAAATTATATCATAGTTTGGAAAAATAAATAAATTTATAATTTTTTAAATTATATTAAACTTCGTCTAGCTTTTTTTGATATTCATCATTAAGCTCTTCAAGCTTTATTTGTAAATCTAATAATTCAGATTCTTTTTTAGCCTTATCATTTCCATTTAATGTTGGAATAATTGCTTCTAATGATTCAATCTCTTTTTTAATAGGAGATGTAGCTTTCGATTTTTCTGCAACGATGATTGATCTTAATTTTCTAATCTCTTTTTTGTTTCTTTTTGGTTTAGTAGGTTTTTTCTTCTCTTCAACATCCTCACCTTCATCCCAACCAATTTTTTCTAAGAATTCATCATAAGTTCCATTGAAATAATCTGCTCCATTGTTTGTAAATACAATCAATCTATCACATGTAGCTCTTAATAATTCTTCTGAGTGAGTTACAATAATACAAGAGCCAGGGAAAGCTTTAATTGCATTTGTAAGTGCATCAATAGAATCAATATCTAAGTGGTTTGTAGGCTCATCTAGAAATAATAAGTTTACATCTTGTGCAATAATTTTTCCAAGCATAACTCTAGATTTTTCACCCCCAGATAGAAGTGAGATTTTTTTCTTAGCATTATCACCACTAAACATCATCAGTCCACAAATAGCTCTAACAACTGGCTCACCAAGTTTATTGTTTACACTATAAATCTCATCCATAACTGTGTTATCTTGATTTAGATGTGAAATATTTGTTTGTCCAAAGTGACCAAAAGTACAAGATGGATGGAAATCAACTGTTCCTGTTAATTGTTGTAATTCACCTGCAATAGTATTTAAAAGAGTTGATTTACCTTTACCATTTTTACCTATGATTCCTACTGTTTCACCCTTTGAAAGTGCAAAAGTGATATTTTCAAAAAGAATTTTATCTTTTTCATATCCAAAACTTAAGTCTTTTACTTCAACTAAAAATTTTGCCGCTGTTTCTTTGTAATTGAAATCAAAATCTAAATTTGAAGCAAAATCTAAGTCCTCTAAAATCTCCATTTTTTCTAAGATTTTAACCTTTGATTGAGCTAATGTAGCAGTTGCTGCCCTTGCTTTATTTTTTGCAATAAACTCTTCTAAATCTTTGATTTTTTTCTCTTGAGCAATTTTTTGTTTTTCATGGTGTTCTTCATTTGCCATTAATTGTTCATAAAATTTTCTAGTTCCACCTTGAATCATAAAAGCACTTCTTCTAATAATTCCAAGTGTATGAGTACAAACTGAATCCATAAACTCTCTATCGTGGGTGATAAGTATAACTTCACCTTGAAAAGATTTTAAAAACGCTTTTAACCATCTAATAGAAAGAATATCTAAGTAGTTTGTAGGCTCATCTAGTAATAACATATTTGGTTCAGTTAGTAATAGTTTTGCAAGATTAATTCTAATTTGATAACCACCAGAAAATGATTTAGGGTCTTTTGTTAAATCCTCTTCTGTAAATCCAAGTCCAAATAGTATCTTCTCAGCTTTATAAATATTGTATTTATCCTCTTCACTTAAAGCTAAGGCTGTTTCATCTACTAAAGTTTTTTCAGTAAAATTAAAATACTGCTTTAAAGCACCAATTTTATAACCCTTTGGAAAATTGATATCACCACTATCTTGTGGCTCTTCCCCTAAAATAAGTTTAAAAAGTGTAGACTTTCCAGTACCATTTCTACCTACAAGACCTACTTTATCACCAGCATTTAGTCTTAGGTTTAAATCACTATACAAATCATTTGTTGGGTAGCTTTTTGAAATATTAATTAGTTCTATCATGTAATCTTCTTTGGATGGTTTTGTTTTGAATTTCGGATTATAGGGAATTGTTGGTTATATATTTATAAAATTTAATTTATACCCTTAAATCATTTTTTCTTTATCTTATTTTTTATAACTTTTAAGAAGCTTTTCACAGGCTAATTTTAATTCATTTATTTTTTTTGTGATATTTGTATGTAAGTTGTTATCTCCAAAAGACTCTATATCATTTAATATTTCATAATAATAGTTTAAATTATGAATAATCCCTATTATATCACTTAAAAGTAGATAGTTTTCTTCATCATCAATATATTCAGAATAGTTATTTTTTAACAATAACTCTCCAATATTTGATAAATATTTTGTTAGTTTTTTATAAAAATAAAAAGTTAATTGTATACTATCATTCGTGTTTCTTTCATTTAAACTTAAAACATCATTTTCATTATCATTTATTTTAGTTACTATTAATGCAAGTTGTAATCTTAAACTTTTAATTTTACGTTCTTTATTTATATTTTCTATTTTATTTGTATTATTGATAGATGCTTTAACACTAAAAGATGCAATAAATGCTGAAATTATAATACCTATTGCTCCTAATAAAGGTGTTTTTTCCTTTGTAATAATAATTATGTCTAATATAAAAAATATTAAAAGAAAAAACAAACAAAAAGCAATAAAATAAAAAAAATAAAGCACTCGTCACTCCTAAAAGTCATATTTTACTTAAGGTCAAGGCAAAGATTAGTTTTTGCGAAGGAGCCTACTAAAAGTAGGTGACTGAGTAAAAACTCATCTCCAACGCTGAGATTATTTAAAAGATGACTTTTAGACTAAACGTCTAGATGTTCAACATCTTTCGCGTGTTCCTCGATATAGTTTCTTCTAGGCTCTACTTCATCACCCATAAATAAAGTAAACGTATCTGATGCAACTTCTGCATCTTCAATAGTTACTCTTAATAATCTTCTATCTTCAGGAGTCATAGTAGTTTCCCATAATTGCTCAGGGTTCATCTCACCAAGACCTTTATATCTTTGGATATAAGCACCTTTTTTAGCAACTCCTTCAACTTCTTCAAGAAGTTCGATTAAATCTCTTCCACCAAACATTGAAACATCTCTTTCAATTAATTTGTTATAAATATAAGTTGCTTCAGAGAAATATGGAGATGCGAATAATTCATCATCAATGATTAATTCTTCTAACCCTTCATTTGTTTGAACAAATAATTGAATCATCTCTTCAGTTCTATTTGTAGTTAAGATATTGTAACCTTTGTCTTCAATAAATGAACTTACTTCTTTGAAAAGATCATCTTGTTCAAGTTTTACTAAATCAGAGTTTTCAACTAAATGTTTAATAACTTCAATTAAAGAATATCTTTTTTCTAATTGATTTAACATACCTCTATATCTAGCAACTGTTTTAAATAAGTCAATCATATCATTTACGCCAAGAACACTATTTTCATAGTTTTCAACTCCATTTTCAATTAAGAAGTTTGATAAGGCAGTATCATCTTTTAAGTAAGTCTCATTTTTACCTTTTTTATATCTGTATAAAGGTGGTTGAGCTATATATAAATAACCTTTTTCAATAATTGGTCTTAAAAATCTAAAGAAGAAAGTTAAAAGTAATGTTTGAATGTGACTACCATCAACGTCGGCATCGGTCATAATAATTACTTTATGATATCTGATTTTTTCTTCATCAAAATCTTCACCAATTCCACAACCCATAGCTGTAATCATGTTTCTGATTTCATCAGATTTTAAAATTTTATCAAGTCTAGATTTTTCAACATTTAAAATCTTACCTTTAAGTGGTAAAATTGCTTGATAAACTCTATCTCTACCTTGTTTTGCTGAACCACCTGCAGAATCCCCTTCCACCAGGTATAATTCTCTAATTTCTGGGTCTTTAGATTGACATTCAGCTAATTTACCAGGTAAAGTTCCTACTGTCATAGCATCTTTTTTTCTAGTTAAATCTCTAGCTTTTTTAGCTGCTTCTCTTCCTCTAGCTGCCATTAAAGCTTTTTCCATAATAGCTTTTGCTTGTACAGGATTTTCTTCAAAATATTTATCTAAAACTTCTGAAGTTAATTTTTGACAAATTGGTTTTACATAAGATGAACCTAATTTACCTTTTGTTTGTCCCTCAAATTGTGGTTCAGGAACTTTTACAGAAACAACTGCAATTAAACCTTCTCTTACATCATCACCAGTAATTTTTGTATCTTTTTCTCTTGCAGCTGCATTTGAATTTACATATTTAACGATACTTCTTGTAAGTCCAGCTTTAAAACCAGCTTCATGTGTACCACCATCAATTGTTCTAATATTATTAACAAAAGATAATGTTTTTTCTGTATAAGTTGAGTTATACATTAAAGCAATATCAACTTCAACATCTTCTACTCTTTCAGAAAATGCTACAGCATCAGAAACAGCTACATCTTTATTTAAATCTTCAGCAAATTGTCTAATACCACCTTCAAAATGGTAAACTTCTTTTGTTTTAGTAATTTCATTTTCTAAAGTAATAGAGATAAATGAATTTAAGTATGCAACTTCTCTAAATCTTTTTGCAAGTGTTGCAAAATCGTAAGTTGAAACTTCAAAGATAGAATCATCTGCTAAAAATTCAATTGTTGTACCAGTTTTTCTTGGAGCATCACCAATTACTTCTAAAGGAGATTTTGGAATACCTTTTGAAAACTCTTGATAATGAATTTTACCTTCTCTATAAATTGTCATTTTAAGTTCAGAAGATAAAGCATTTACAACAGATACACCAACCCCATGTAAACCACCTGATACTTTATATGTATCTTTGTCGAATTTACCACCAGCATGAAGAACTGTTAAAACAACTGTTGCAGCACTCATATTTTCAGTTGGGTGCATAGCAGTAGGAATACCCCTACCATCATCTTCAACTCTAATCCAATGATCTTTAGTCATAGTAACTTTAATGTTTCTACAATATCCAGCCATAGCCTCATCAATAGAGTTATCTACAACTTCATAAACCATATGGTGAAGACCATTAATATTTGTATCACCAATATACATACCTGGTCTTTTTCTTACAGCTTCTAAGCCTTTTAAAACTTTAATATTATTTGCGCCGTACTCTTGTTGACTCATATTTTCTTATCCTTACTTATTTTTCTAAAACAATTGGCATTACAATTGTAAAGAATTTATCATCTTCTAAATAAAATGGTAAATTTGATTCATTAAATCCAATAGTTACATTTTCTTTATTTGTTTGACTTAAAAAGTCTAAAAGATATTTAGCATTAACTGCTAAATAAAATTCATTGTCTATATTTAAATCAATATCAATTTGTGTTTTTGATTCTGTATCTTCATCTAAAGATTCAAAAATTATAGATTGAGGTTTAAATGTGATTTTAATATTTGAAAATAAAGATGTAACTAATTTGATAGATTCAATTAACATGTTTTTTGGAATCTCTAAATTATATTTTAAATTTTGTGGAATGATTCTTTCATAATCTGGGAATTTACCATTAATTAGTTTTGTAAAAAATCTCATATTTGTATTTGAAACAATTAAATTGTTTTCATCATAAGAGATTGTTGCATTATCTAAAAATAGTTTTTGAATTTCAATTATTGCTTTTTTAGGAATAATAAATTGAGCTTCAGCATTTGAAATGTTTTGTAAAAATGAAATTGCTAATCTTCTAGTATCAGTTGATACAAAATTAATCTTAGAGCTTTTTATATCTATTAATGCACCATTTAACTCAAATTTAGGATTGTTATTATCAATTGCAGGTGTAATTTTTCTAATAGAGTTGATTAAATTAACAGTTGAAACATCTAAATTTTTTAAATCTTGATTTAAAATTAATGATGGATATTCATCTGCATCATACATAGGTAATTTAAATGTTGATTTATTTTGTTTAATAACAAGATTATTATCAGCAGTTTCTATAATAATATCTGAATCTTTTAATCTTTTAATTATACCTAGTAGGTTAGATCCATTTACTGTTGCTTTTCCGTAAAGTGATTCAGTAATTGTATCAATACTACATTCTAATCCAATTTCATAATCTGTTGCTTTTAGAATAAGTTTAGAATCATTTACTTCTAAATATATATGTGAAGTAATTGAACTCGCATCTTTTTTTTCTAAGAATGGTTGCATTGATGAGATTATATTCTCAAATATGCTCTTTGTTATTATGAATTTCATTTTATCAGCTCCTATTTATTATATTAATTAGTGGTAATAGTAGTTCATGTGAAAAGATGAAAACTTTATCCTAGACCCTATCCTACAACATTTTGTGTATGTGAATAAGTATCATTAAAAGTTCACAGCTTTTCACATTTGCTAGTCTAACTTATTTTTACCACTCCTTAATTTATGATTTTATTCTTCAAATTTTGGATGATTAATTTGAAGTTTTCATCTGTTTCAATTAACTCATTTGTCTTTTGAATATTTTTAGAAATAGAACTATGATCTTTCATTCCTAAAAATTTTGCTATATCAGGCATAGAGTTGTGTGTTAATTCTCTTGCTAAATAGATTACTACTCTTCTAGCATTTGCTACAGTTGCAGTTCTCTTTTTAGACTTAATATCACTTGGTTTGATATTTAATTCATTTGCTACAAGGGTAATTATATCAGGAAGTTTGATATTTTCCTTTTTTTCCTTGATTTGTTCTTTTAATAAATTTTGAGCTAACTCCAAATTTATCTCTTGATTTAGTAAAGAAGCACTTGCATTAATTCTAATTAATACTCCTTCAATCTCTCTAATAGAGTTATCAAGGTTTGTTGCAATATAGTTAATAATCTCTCTACTTAAATGGATTCCATTAAGTTCACTTTTCTTTTCAATAATAGCAATTTTTGTTTCAAGTCCAGGTAATTGAATATCAGCCGTTAAACCCCATTCAAATCTTGATTTTAATCTATCAACAAGTCCTGCAATTTGTGAAGGTATTCTATCACTTGTCATAACAATTTGTTTTTTTGCATTGTGTAATTCATTAAAGGTGTGAAAAAACTCCTCTTGAGTTTGTTCTTTTCCAGATAAAAATTGAATATCATCGATTAGTAATACATCACATTTTCGATATTTACTTCTAAAGTGCTCCATATTTTTATTTTTAATTGAAAAAGTAAAATCATTCATAAACTGTTCAATAGTCACGTAAATAATTGTTTTACCTTTTTCAATGGCATCATTACCAATTGCTTGTAAAAGGTGAGTTTTTCCAAGACCTGTTCCACCATAAATAAACAATGGATTATATTGAACACCAGGTTTTTGTGCAACTGCTAAAGAGGCATTATATGCCATTTGGTTAGAACTTCCTACTACGAAAGAATCAAAAGTATATGAAGGGTTTAATATAGTACTTTCGGTAGCTTCATTTTTGGCTTTTTCAGAAATAATCTCTTTTTTACTTTTCTTTTCACCTGCAATTTTTATTTCAATGTCAGGTTTAGTCCCATCATATATTTCAAAGCAGTGTTGAATAATTTGTGTATATTTGCTTTTAATCCATGCCCCTACATACTTATTTGATACTTCAAAAACTGCTAATTTGTCATCAGAAGAAATTTTTTTGTATGATAATTGTTTTAGGTATCTTTTGTAATCAGCTGGATGTGCTTCTTTTTCTATAATATGTAAAAACTCTTTACTTGTCATTAAAACCGTACTCTTTGTATATAAATTCTAAAGATTATATCTAAATTAATATAAATTTAAAAATATTAAATATTAATTTTTAATTATAGAATCAATTACTTCAAGTGCATCAAAATGGTTTGTTAGTGTTAAAAAGGCTAAATAGTTGTCAACTAGCGTTGTAACATTGTCAATAGATTTATCTTTTATTTGCGTTATTTTATACTCGGCTTCTTGTAAATCAAGTATACTTTTTATACCGTGAGAGAACTCTTTATTTACTATATTTTTTGTCAAAACTGCTGCTTCTAGAGCTTTTTCATAAAGACTAATAGATCTAATTGCAGAGTTTATATTTGCACGAGTTTCTTTGTATTGAAGTTTTAAATCATCAAGTAAAGCTTCAATATCTTTTTGAGATGATTTGATATTTAGTTTAGAAGCTCTTTCTAATGAAGTATAATATCCCCCTTTATACAAAGGGATTACAAGGTTTATGGAAAATTCTCTATTCTCTTTATAACTAGAATCTGAGGTATAACTATTTTCTACTGATACGTTTTTTGTATACTTAAGATTTAAACTCAATTTTGGTAGATGATTATTTTGAGCATCTTCTAATTCATGTTTATGCATTTGCATAATATTTTTAAGTTTATCAACTTGTAAATTTGAATATATTTCATCAATTTTTACTAAATTTATTTTAATCTTTTTTAGATTATCAGATGTAAAAACAATATCATCTAAACCTGGGATTTTAAAATCAAGTCCATCTCCCATATAACTAATTAGTTTTTCTTTATTAACTTTAAATAAAACTTTTTCTTTTTCTAAGTCAATATTAGTTTGATTAAAATCAGATTCAACAGTTAAAAGCTCCGTAATTGTAGATAAATCCATCTCATATTTTGTTTTTAAAAGCTCTTTTTTGGAATCTAAATATTCTTTAAATTTCGATAACATTGTTATCTTATTTTTTGATTTTATAAGAGCTAAATATATATCTAAAAGTTCTTTTGCCAACTTTTGTTTTTCTATATCTAAATCGTTTTTATAAGATTCATATTTAGATTCTTCAATATCCATCTTTGAAGCAAGGTTTCTATCAAATAAAGGTTGTTTTAAAATAACATTATAGTTTTTAACTTTTTGTTTTATATCTACTTTAAATAAGTTACTTACAGGAATATCTTTATAATTATTTTGGGTGTATGAACCATAAAAATTAACCTCCGGTAACATTAATGATTTAACTTGATTTAAATTCTCATGATTTGCTTTTAATTTATATTCTAAAGATTGTATTCTTTTAGAATTTTGCAAAGATAATTCATATGCTTTTGAAAATTTTAAAGTCTCTGATGCATAAAATTTAAATGGAATAAAAAGAAGTAAAAAACTTATTAAACATAAGCTATTCTTCATTTAAACTCCTATTAAATCTGTCTAATAAAGGTTTTAACATGTAACTTAATACAGTTCTATATCCAGTTTTTACCATTATTTCTGCTGGCATTCCTGTAATTAGATTAAAGTTATAATTTTTAATCTCTTCTTTACCCTCTTTACTTAATTTTAATTTAATTTCATAATAAAACTCTTGATTTTGTTCATCATAAAGTGTATCAGCAGATATATAAGTTACGATTGCATGAATCTTGTGAGATTTTTGAGTGTTATATGCAGAAAAAACTATATTTGCTTCTAAACCAATTTTTACTTTATCTATATCTGTAGATTTTATTGCACCTTCAATTATTAAGTCAGTATCTTTTGGAACAATTTCCATAATATCTGTACCAGCTTTTATAATTGAGTCTTGAGTATAATCTGACACACCAACAATATAGCCATTAGCTGGGGCATAGATTTTTGTTTTATTCAATTTGTTTCTTAGTGAATCTATTTTTAATTTTACAGTATTGATTTTTGATGTTGCAGAAGTTAATTCCTCTAAAGTATCTTTTTTAAAATCATTTAAAAGTAATACTATTTTTGTAGATAACTCATTTATTTTTTCATTTAATTCAGTTTTTTCTTTTTCATTATTAATTATTTCTGCACTTAGTTGAGATGCTTCCCTTTTGAATTTTCTTAAATCAACTTTATTAATCAATTTTTTTGCATAAAGTTTCTCTAATTCTGCAATCTCTTCATCAATTGATGATTTTATATAGGTATTACTTTTTAATTTGAAGTTTATTGCTTCAATCCGTTTTTTTAATTGTGATATTTGTTTATTTAATATCTGTTTATTTTTTTTAATTGATTCTATTGTGCTATTAAACAAATCGATTTGTTCATCAATAAGTTTTTTATCTTCTATACCCTCATCAAAGGTAATTGATTTTTTATTATTTTGTTGTGCTAAAAGTCTAGATTTTAGTGCTAAAAGTGTTTGATATTGGAATAATTGAGTATCTAATTCAGATTTTGATTGGGTATCATCTAACTCAATTAATATTTGTCCTTTTTTTACATAATCACCGTCATTTACGTATATTTTTTTTATTATGCCACTTTCTATACTTTGAATTTTTTTCTTATTTAAACCAGCGGACACTTTTCCAAGGGCAGTAACATTAATAGCAAGGGGAGCAAAAGTTGCCCATCCTCCAAATATTATAAACACAATTATTATAACACTAAAACCAAATCTAGTTATTTTAGATGAATCATCATTGGGAGCTTTATACATTTTCATTATCTACTTTAAAAAATTGATTTTTATTAAGAACTTCTTGTGTATTACCATAATCTTTTAATAAGCCATTTTCAATTAAAAGAACTTTGTCTGTAATATCTAAGATATTGTCTTTATGGGTAATTATTATTACAGTTGTGTTATTTTCTTTTAAACTTTTTATACTGTTTAATAAAGCTTGTTCACCCTCTTTATCCAGGTTTGAATTAGGTTCATCTAATATTACAAGATTTGGATTATCATAAATAGCTCTTGCTAAACCAATTCTTTGTTTTTGTCCACCAGATAAACTATCTCCAGAATTAGTGATTTTTGTTTCATAACCTTTAGGAAATTTTAAAATTAAATCATGAACGCCAGCTTTTTTTGCAGCTAATACCACTTTTTGGGAATCTAGTTTTTGAAATCTAGAGATATTTTCACTAATTGTCCCCTCAAATAACTCAATATCTTGAGGAAGATAACCAATTTGTGGGCCAATTTCTACTTTATCAAACATAGAAACATCAACCCCATCAATTTTAACTTTTCCTCCAGATAGAGGCCAAATATTTAAAATACCTTTTATTAAAGTTGATTTTCCTGCACCACTTTTTCCCATAACAGCTACAACATTGCCTGATTCTATTTCTAAAGAGATACCTTTTATTGTTTCATTTTTTGTATTAGGGGGAGTAACAACTATATTTTCAAGTACAAGATTAGCATCTGTAATTTTTAAAGATATAGTTTTCTTTTTTTCTGGAAATTTATTTAATAATTCATCAATTCTTTTATAACTTGTTCTATATGCAATAAAGCCTTTCCATCCTGATATTATTAAATCGATTGGTGAAAGAGCTCTACTCATAATAATAGATGCAGCAATCATAGTCCCAGGAGTAACTTCATATCCAATTGCAAGATAAGCACCTATACCAAGGGTAAGTGATTGTGCCATAAGTCTAATACTTTTAGAGATGTTAATCCAAATACTTGCACTATAACTAGCATCATTTTGTAAATTTAAAAAACCATAATATTTTTTATGCCATATTTTTCTTATATTTTCTCTCATCCCCATAGAATTAATTACTGCCGCATTTTTTAAAGAAGAATCAATATATATATTTGAAGCAATATTATTTTTACTTGCTTCATTTAAATTTTGTGAAGTAGCTATTTCATTCATTACAGTTACACCTAATAATATTAGAATAACGATAATTGCAAAAACACCAAAGGCAGTATGAAAAAGAAATAAAATAATTACATAAATAGTAATCCAAGGGGCATCAAAAACAGCAAAAATACTTTTTCCTGTCATAAATTGTCTAATTCTAGTTAAATAGTCCAGATAGGATGAATTAGCGCTTTTTGGGTCAGTGAGTTCTAGTTGAAATAATGAATCAAAGATTCTATTACTTATTGCATTATCTATACTACTACCAATTTTTATTAGTATTTGTGAACGAACTATTTCTAATAATGCCATGGTAATAAATAGAATAATAATCATAAAAGTAAGAACAAAAAGTGTGTTTTCATTATTACTTTTTATAACTCTATCATAAATTTGTAACATATAAATAGGCGGTACTAACATTAATATGTTAGTCAAAAAGCTAAATAAACCCACAATTAAAAAGGTTTTTTTATTTTTTTTAAGTGTAGATTTTAATTCTGAAAATTTGTGTTCTGAAGACAAAGAAAACCTTAATTAGTAAGTTAAAGAGGGATGTAAGTAGGTTTTAACCTACTTACAAATAATTAGCAGCAAACTCCGCAATCGTCAACACCATTAACGTCAACATTTACGTCCGCATCAACATCAACGCTAATTGAGTCAACTACGTCAGCTACGATACCAGTAACAGCACCTAAAAGACCACCAACTAGTCCTACAACTGTACCAATTAATCCACCAACTAAATCAACAACAGTTGAGATTAAACCACCTACTAATCCGATCACAGGAGTTAAAATACCACCTAATAAAGATCCTAACATTCTTCATCCTTATAAAAAAATTAAGTAATTAAATTACTTATATAATTATTGCCATTGTTAACTTAAATAAAAATAAAAATTATATATAAATCACTTATTTTCTTATCTTATTATAAAATTTATAATTATTTAATTAATCTGTACTTTTTATTCTTTATTGTATTAGTATGTGAATAACTAAATCCCTTTAAGTGAAAATTTATGGAATTAATACCATTATTAAGTACATTTAATATGTGAAATAAAAAAAAAGGGAAATGTGAAAAAAGTGAAAATCTTAGGAATTGATCCTGGAACAAGAAATTGTGGTTATGCAGTTATTGAAAAAAATGGAAGAGAAATAAAACTGCTTGAAGCAGGTCTTGTAAAAATAAAAACAAAAATACTTCAAGAGCAAATTGTGGAGATGTGTGAAGGTTTAGAGATAATATTTAAAAAATACGATTTAGATGAAGTTGCAATTGAAGACATGTTTTATGCCTTTAACCCAAAAACAGTAATAAAATTAGCTCAATTTAGAGGAGCAATCTCATTAAAAGTATTACAAGAGTTCGGGCATTTTTCTGAATATACACCATTACAAGTAAAACAAGCGGTAACAGGAAATGGAAAAGCACAAAAAGAGCAGGTGGCTTTTATGGTTAAAAGATTACTTGGAATAAAAAAAGAGATAAAACCACTTGATATTACAGATGCAATTGCTATAGCACTTACTCATTCTCAAAGAATTAAAGGTTAAATATGATTAGTGAAAATTTAAAAAATAAAGATTTATGTAAAATAAGAACTATAACTTCCTTTATAACTTTGTCAAATGATAAAAAAACATGGGAAGAAGCTATAAAAAAAGTAGCTATGTTTAGTAAAGAATTATTAAATGACTTTAATTCTCAAGGATATGAGGTTCAAAGTGTTAGAATTGTAACCAATGCCTTTGGAGAATATTTAAATACTACAAGTTTAGAAAATACAATAGAAGATATGAATTATTTATCTAAACTTCTTAATAGTGATTCTTTTCCAGATATAAGGATTAGATTTGCAATTGGTGAAGCACAAAGTGAAAAAGAGATTGAAATGATTCCCCAATTAATTAAATTATTTGGAGATATTTGTAATATTTGTGTAAATGTACCAACTGATAATTTAGGATTTCCTGATAATAACTTAACATTAAAGTGTGCAAAAGTAGTAAAAGATATTTCAAAAATAACAACAAATGCAGAAGGGAATTTTAATTTTACTATAAACTATAATTGTAAAGCACATATTCCTTATTTTCCAGCTTCATATCATAATAGTAGTGATGTTGATTGTTTTGCAATAGGTTTTGAATCTCCTGATTTGTTAGTTGAGGCTTTAAAAACTTTAGATGAAAATACTGACCATAATAAAAAATGGGAAAATGCCTTTGAAGTTATGAAAAATTCTTTACAATACCATGTGGATAATGCCTTAAAAATAGTGGAAAATTGTCAACATGAAAATAAAACAAAATTTATAGGAATAGATAGTTCAGCAGCTCCATCAAAAAATTGTAGTTCAATGGTTGATGTTTATAAACTTTTGGGAGTTGAATATTTTGGTGCAGCTGGTTGTATAGAAGCATCGGCAATGTTAACTAAGGTGTTTAAATCAATAAAAGGTTGTGACTTAATTGGTTTTTCTGGTTTAATGTTAGCAGTTATTGAAGATGAGGGTTTAGCTGAAGCTACAAAGAAAAATCAATTTGATATAAGATCATTGCTTACTTATTCATCGGTTTGTGGAATAGGGCTTGATACAGTGCCTATTGAGGGTGACTCTACAATTGAAAAAATAGCAGATATATGTAGAGATACTGGAATGATGGCATTTAAATTAAATAAACCATTAACTGTTAGAGTTTTTCCAGTACCTAATTTAAAAGCTGGAGATATCACAAAATTTGAAAGTGATGATTTATGTAATGCCGCTGTTTTAAGGATTCCATAAAATTAAAAAATTAGTTTAATTAAATTATCTTTTGAAATTTATTTTAAATTCTATTATAATTCGACCAAACAAAGAAACAATTTAGGATATGTAATGAAAAGAATTGGGATATTATCATCTCATAATGGAAGCGGTTTTGATACTATACAAAAAGCCTGTGAAGAAAAAATTTTGGATGCGCAAGTTGTGTTAGTAATATCAAATAATTCTAATGCAAAGGTTTTAGAAAAAGCTAGTGAAAAAGATGTACCAAATTTTTTAATAAATTCAAAAAAATACCCAGATGAAGATTTAGACTTAAAAATAACAAATCTTATGAAAGAGTTTAAAGTAGACTATATATTTTTATCTGGATATATGAAAAAGATTGAGAAAAACTTGGTAAGTACATTTGAAAATAAAATTATAAACTCTCACCCCGCACTTTTACCAAAATTTGGAGGTAAAGGGATGTATGGTACCTTTGTACATGAAGCGGTTATTAAAGAAAAAGAAAAAGAATCAGGTTGTACTATTCATTTTGTAAATGAGAATTATGATGAGGGAAAATTTATTTTACAAAAAAGTATTAAACTTGAAGAAGATGAAACAGTAGACTCTTTAGAGGAAAAAATTAAAACTTTAGAATCTAAAACAATTATTGAGGCTTTGAAAACCTTAACAAATAAATAAAATGATAGAACTATTAACAAATAATGAACAGTATATTTTATTTTTTTTATTATTTGTTTTTATTTTAGTTTATGCAGTTTCAAAATTAAATTATAATCAAAAACTTGAAAAAGAGGTTAATAAACAACTTCAGGAGTTAAGGGAAAAAGATAAACTTTTAGTTGCCCAATCTAAACTTGCTGCTGTTGGTGAAACCTTGGCTCATATTGCCCATCAGTGGAAACAACCATTATCTCAAATAAATTCTGTGGTACTTAATATAGAAGCAGATTTTGAAGAAAAAAAGCTAGATGCTAAAAAACTTGAAGAGCATTTAAATGAGATTGAAAAATTAACTTTTTATATGAGTGATACAATTGAAAGTTTTAATAATTATCTTCAACCAAATGAAGATAAAGAAGTTTTTTCAATGAAAGATGCCTTTGATAATGCCTTTGCTTTAGTTTATAAACTTTTAGAATCAAAACAAATTGAGTGTAAATTTGAAATTATTGAGGATTCAAAAGTTTATGGAGTAAAAAAAGAGTTTGTTCAAGCAATACTTGTAATTTTAAATAATGCAAAAGATGTGTTAGTAGATAATCAAGTGAAATCCCCTAAAATAAATATACTTATTAAAACAAAAGATTCAAAGGCAATTTTAGAAATAAGTGATAATGGCGGGGGGATACCTAATGAGTTTTTCCATAAGATTTTTGACCCATACTTTACAACTAAACCCCACTCAAAAGGTACTGGTCATGGACTTTGTATGGCAAAAATGATAGTTGAAAAATCAATGCATGGAAAATTAAATGTAAAAAATGAAAAACTTGGTGCAAAATTTTCAATTTTATTAGCAAGGAAAGATAATGAATAATTTAACTATTCTTTATGCTGAGGATGAAATAGAAACAAGAAAAAATTATGGAAACTATTTAAAAAGAAATTTCAAAGAGGTTTATATTGCTCAAAATGGAGAAGAAGCCTTAAAATATTATGAAAAATTTGAACCAAATATTATGCTTTTAGATATTAATATGCCTTTTATAAATGGTCTTGAGTTAACAAAAAAAATTAGAGAAAATGATAAAAAAACAAGAATAATAATTTTAACTGCTCATTTAGAACAAGATAAATTACTTTTTGCAGCTGAGTTAAATTTGACAAAATATTTACCTAAGCCAATTTCTAGGATGAAATTAAAAGAGGCTTTAAATGAAGCTGTAAATCAGTATAAAGAGTTAAATGATGAATCTTCAAACTTTGAACTAAAAGAGGGATATATTTTTAATAAAGATTCTAATAAATTGATTTATAAAGATACTGAAATAAAATTAACTAAACATGAGAGTCAATTTTTAGTACTTTTAACTTCAAATAAAAATAGGATTTTTACCTCTGATGAAATTTATAATTATCTTTGGGATGAAGTTGATATCTGTGAAAGCAGTGCAACGAAATTGAAAGATTTAATAAAACGTTTAAGGAAAAAGCTTCCAAAAGATTCAATTGAAAATATCTATGGAGCAGGGTATAAACTAAATATAAAGGAAAAAAAATGAAAGTTAGACATATAGAAAAATTAATGGTAGCAGGTCTAGGAGTAAGAACAAATAACAATAATGAGATGAATCCTGAAACAGCTAAAATTGGTCAACTTTGGGATGATTATCAAGATAAAAATATTTTAGGAAAAACTTTTAATAAAGCTAATAAATCGTCAATGTATGGAGTTTATTCAGATTATGAATCTGACGTAAATGGAGATTATACAGTTACCGTTGCAGTTGAAGTTACAAAACCAAAAAATGCAATTATTATAAAAGACCAAAGATATTTAGTTTTTTCAAAAGAGGGTGAATTACCTGAAATTGTTATTGAGTGCTGGAAAGATGTTTGGGAATATTTTGAAAAAGATAGTGAATATGAACGTGCTTATACAATTGATTTTGAGAAATATTCAAAAGAAAATTTTATTGAAATATATGTATCAATAAAATAGTTTTTCTAATAATAAATAATGAAAATTATTCAATAAAGAGTATAATTGTTTAAAAAATATAATTTATATATGACACAAGTCATAAATGAAGGTAATCTATGAAGAAAAGAATTGGAATATTAACAAGTGGTGGAGATTGTCCAGGTCTTAATGCAGCAATTAGAGGTGTAGCAAAAGCTTCATATGAACTTTTTGATTGTGAATTTGTTGGAATTTACAATGGTTATCAAGGATTAATAGATTATAAATATAAAGAGTTATTAGCAAGTGATTTTTCTGGTATTTTAACTAGGGGTGGGACAATGCTTGGGACTCAACGAACACCTTTTAAAAATATGAGAAATATTGAAGATGATGGTGTTGATAAAGTCTCAAATATGATTAAAAACTATGAAAAATTAAAATTAGACTGTTTAGTTACTTTAGGGGGTAATGGTACCCATAAAAATGCAAATCTTTTAAGGGAAGAGGGCTTAAATGTTATTGGTTTACCTAAAACAATAGATAATGATATTTATGGGACTGATGTAACTTTTGGTTTTCATAGTGCCGTTGATATCGCAACAGAGGTAATAGATAGAATTCATACAACAGCAGACTCTCATGATAGAGTTATGATTATTGAACTTATGGGAAATAAAGCTGGATGGCTTACTTTATATGCAGGACTTGCAGGTGGAGCTGATGTTGTTTTAATTCCAGAAATTCCATATACCCTTGAAAAAGTTCAAGAAGCACTTAATAATAGAAGAAAAAAAGGTAAAAACTTCTCAATTATCGTTGTAGCAGAGGGTGCAATAAGTAAAGAAGAATCAGAAATGACTAGAAAAGAGTTCAAAAAACATCGTGCTTCAATGCCCTACCAAACAGTATCTTATAGATTAGCTGCACAACTTAATCAACTTGGATTTGAAACTAGAGTTACAGTTCCAGGTCATCAACAAAGAGGAGGGGCACCATCTGCTTATGACAGAATTTTAGCAACAAAATTTGGTGTTTATGCCGCACAACTTATAAAATCAGAAAGATATGGAAATACTGTTTCAATTGTAAATAATAAACTTCAAGCAACCCCTTTAGAATATATGGCTTTAAAATTAAAACCAGTAACAAGAGATGATGAAGTTTATAAAACAGGTGAAATTATGGGATTAACCTATGGAGAGTAAATAAAATTTTTTAAATAGATTTTTTTGCGATTTTTATTTACTACAATAAAATTTTTTAAATAGATTTTTTTGCGATTTTTATTTACTACAATAAAATTTCTAATGGAATATGTAGTTATTAAATTAATTATCTCTCCCTCCCTTATTAATTTAAATAATTACATAGGAGATTAGTAAGTTTATAGGTTAATTTATTGCTGATAATATTAGTATATAAATTTTTGTTGATCGAAAGGTCTGAACTTAAAAATAAAATAATTAAAATTAAATCATTAAGCCCCTTTTTTAGAGGGGCTTTTTTATTTAAAAAGAGTATGCTAGTGTAAAGTTAATTTGATTTAAATCGCTAGCCGCTGAATTTTCATCTTCATTTACATTAGTTAAACCAAGGTTTGCATTTAATTTTTTTGTTATTGGGTACCCTAGCCATAAAGTTGTTTCTTTTACTTTTCTTTTATCATTTCCAGATAAATAGTCAGTTTGTCCATATAATAATGTAGAACTTAAATTTCCAAATGATTTACTTACACCTAAATATAAAGTTTGAGCATCTTTTTCATATATATAATCCCCCTCTTCCATAGGGTCAATTGTCTCACCACTACTTGTCCAACCTGGGAAAGCTGCCTCTTCATCTACTTTAATAAAACCAGCATATGGAGTGAATCCTAATACTGTAGTACTTGCAGTTAAATGAATTAAGTTAGAATCTTTTATTGACGAATCATCCTCTTTACTTGAAGCATAGTGAATTCCAAAAGAAAAATCACCTAATTTAGCATCAGCTTTTGCTCCCATAATATCTCTTATATCTGGTTCAATTCTATCATAGGCACTAAGGGTAAACATATCATTAAACTTATGATTTAAAGCTATTTGAAAAACTCCATCATGACTATTTACTTTACTTACAGGTCTATAATCCCTTGCATAAACTCTACCATTTCTTAGTGTCCAAATGGCTTCTAGTGAAGTGTTTTCAATATTTGCATCAATTTTAATTGCATCATTTGTTTTATTTATCCAATATGATGAGATAAATTGTCTACCTGCTTTTATTGAAAAGTTATCATTTGGTTCATATGATAAAAACAGTTCTTCTATATCAACATTCTTATTAGTTCCAGTTTCATAAAATCTACTAGATGCATCTCCCTTACCAGTTCCTGTATTTGAGTTATCATCATCTTCATATATAGTTGCATAAGCTCTAAATTTTGAAGTTAATGCAAAATTGTTCCAAATATCTGTTTCATATTTTAATGCAAATGAGCCAACAGAATAAGCACTGCTTCTGTAGTAAGTCCCAGAATCTATATCAAAATCTCTATTTTCATAAGTAGATGTAACTTCACCACTTATTTTTCCATTTGTCAAAGCATCAGCCAAACTTTGAGCGTTTGCAGTACTATAAATAGATAATGCTGCAATAAAAGATAAACCTAAATTTAATCTTTTCATTTTTTCTCCTTATTTAAAATTTTCAAATGATAAAGAAAATAAATAGGAAAATAATCGATTAGAAATCTATTGTAATTCGATTTTTTTTCGATTTTTTCTTGTTAAAGTTTCAACATAAAGTTCAAAAAAGGATTAGAAAATGGAAACTTCAAGAAGAGACTTTCTTAAAAAAGGAGCACTTGGGTCTGCAGCAATTGCAGTAAGTGGTAGTTTAAGTGGTGTAGTTGCAGGTGAACTTGCTAATAGAACGGAAAAAATTCCACATGCTTCTCACTTTGGACCATTTCATGCTCATGTAAGAGATGGGAAAATAGTTGATATAACTGCACAGTTAGATTCAGATGCAAACCCAACAGTTATGGTAAAAGGTTTAGCAGATAGAGTTATGACTAATTCAAGGGTTAAATATCCTGTTGTTAGAAAATCTTATCTTGAGGGAAAGGGAAGAGGAGATTTAAGAGGTCAAGAGGAGTTTGTTAGAGTTTCATGGGAAGAGGCTTTAGATTTAACTGCAAAAGCTATCAAGAAAGCTCAAAAAAATGGTGGGAATCAGGCACTTTATAACTCTGCTTATTCAGGATGGGCACATCCAGGTGCATTTAAACCAAATGCTATGGCAGGTAGATTCTTTAATCAAATTGGTGGAGCAGTTGGAACTGCTGGTGAGTATTCAAATGGGGCAGCTGGTCCTACAAATGTAGCTATTGTTGGAGATATGGAAGTTTACTCTATTCAAACTGCCCATGAACAAATCATAGAAAATACAAAAGTTATGGTTTTATGGGGAGCTGATGTTTATAAAACAAATAGAATTGGTTGGGCTGTGCCAAATCATAGAAATATTGATGCTTATGAAGAGTATAAAAAAGCTGGAATTAAATTTATTTCTATTGATCCAATTTATACAAAATCTGCACAAGAGTTTAATGCTGATTGGGTAAAAGTTAGACCTGGTTCTGATGTTGCTTTAATGCTTGGTATGATGAATTATTTATACAAATCAAAAAAATATGATGATAAATTTATTAAAAAATACACTTATGGTTTTGATAAGTTTTTACCATATTTACTTGGGAAAAGTGATGGTATTGATAAAACTGTTGAATGGGCATCAAAACTTTCAGAAGTTCCAGCTTCAAAAATTAAAGAGTTAGCTGAAATTATGGTTTCAAATAGAACTTTTATTGCAGGAAACTGGGCAATGCAAAGGGCACATCATGGGGAGCAAGTTGATTGGACTTTAATTACTTTAGCTTCAATGATTGGACAAATTGGACTTCCTGGAGGAGGATTTGGTTTTTCTATGCATTATGCAGGTGGTGGAGATGCTTCTTCAGGAAAAGCAACGGTTGGTGGGATGAGTCAAGGTGGAGGAAATAAAGTTAATTTAAATATTCCTGCATCTAGAATGAGTGATTTAATTAATAATCCAGGTAAAAAAGTTACTTATAAAGGGAAAGAAGTTACTTATCCAAAAGTTGAGTTTATGCTTTGTACAGGTTCATCTCCAATTGGACATCAACCAAATGTAAATGAGTTAGTTGAAGCTATGAAAACTCTTGACACTATTGTTACAGTAGATCCTTGGTGGACGCCTACAGCAAAAATGTCAGATATTGTTTTGCCAGCAACTACAACTTTAGAAAGAGATGATATTACTTCAGGTATGTCTTACTCTCAAGATAGAATCTTTGCTATGAAAAAAGTTGTTGAACCTAGATATGAATCTAGAGATGATTATGTTATTTTTGCTCAACTTGCAGCTAGATTTGGAAAAGAGAAAAAGTTTACTAGAGGAAGAACTGCTTTAGAGTGGATTGAAAGATTATATAAAAGATCTTATGCTGCAAAAGAGATGAAAATCTCATTTGAAGATTTCTGGAAAGAAGGTGTTGTAAAATATGATATCCCTGATAGTGCAAGAAAATATGTTAGACATGAAGCTTTTAGGAAAGATCCAGTTAATAATAAACTAAAAACTGAAACAGGAAAAATTCAAATTTACTCTGAAAAATTTGCAAGCTTTGGGCATGATGATTTTAAAGGACACCCATTTTGGATGGAGCCTGCTGAATGGTTAGGAAACAAAAAATTAGTTAGTAAATATCCTTTACATTTAGTTTCTCCACACCCAACATATAGAGTTCATTCTCAATTAGATAATACATGGGTACAAAGTGTTCATAAAGTTCAAGGTAGAGAACCAATTAGAATATCTCCAAATGATGCAAAAAAATTTGGTGTAAAAGATGGTGAGATTGTTGAAGTATTTAATGATAGAGGTTCATTACTTGCTGGTGTTGTAGTTACAAATACAATCAGAGATGGTGTAGTTGCAATTGAAGAGGGAGCTTGGTATTCACCTGAAGATCCAACTAAAAAAGGTTCTAGATGTAATTCTGGTCAAGCAAATCTTTTAACTTCATCTAGACCAACTTCATCTATGGCACAAGCAACAACTGCAAATACTTGTTTAGTGTCGATTAAAAAAGCAGGTGCTGTTAAACCAAATATGGCTTATCAACCACCAGTGATTATTGGAGCATAATATGAAAAATTTATTTAAACTTGTTATTTTAGTATCACTTTTACTTGGGTGTTTTTCCCAAGTAAATGCAAGTGAACAATTCATCTTTCAAAACACAAAATTAAAAGGTGAAGATGGAAAAATGGTTGAACTTTATCTTGGAGTTCCTGTAGAGATTTTAAAGGATATGGATAAAGAGGCAAAGGTATCAATAAAAGGGTTTATTGATGGAAACAATATCTATTCAACAAAAGAAAAAGAGCTTTTAATTGCAAAAATGGATGAGGGATTTAAACTAAATAAGAAAAACTCTAACCAAGTTGAATTAGTTGGAATGGTTGAAAAAGAGTATTTAACCCAAAATAGTGCAGAAGTTTGGGAAGAACATGAAGAGTTTTTTTATGAAATGTGTACTCAATGTCATGCTGCGCAAGTTGTAAATCATCATACTATGATTGAATGGGAAGCACTATTTACACCTATGAAAGGTTTTGCAAAACTTGACGAGGAAGAGAGTGCATATCTTTTAAGATATTTAAAATCAAATGCATCAGATGGTTTAATCAAAACTTCTCACTAAGATTTGATATAATCACTACAAGGAGTCATTATGCAAAAAGAGTTATTAGAGAAACTACAAACATTAACTATTCTTTATGCAGAAGATGAAGAGGGTATAAGAAAGAATATTGCTGATAGTTTACAATACTATGTAAAAGAGGTATTTGAAGCTTCAAATGGTGAAGAAGCCTTTGAACTTTATAATGAAAAAAAACCTGACATTATTTTTAGTGATATTCATATGCCCTTGTTAAATGGCATTGACCTTGTAAAAAAAATAAGAAAAAATGATAGGCAAACACCTGTAGTTATGATAACTGCCCATACAGATAAAAAATATCTTATGGAAGCAGTTGAACTACATATGGAAAAATATTTAGTAAAACCAGTTGAATTAGAACCTTTATTTGAGGTTTTAGAGTCTTGTGTAAATTTACTTGAGATAAATAAAGTTATTAAGTTAAAAAGTGATGAAAACTATAGTTATGATTTTGATAAAAAACAATTGTATTATAAAGATGAGATAGTTGTTTTAAATAAAAAAGAGATACTTTTTTTTGAAGTTTTGATAAAAAACCAAAATAGAATTACTAGTTATGAAGAACTTCAAGATAAAGTTTGGGGTGATGATATTATGACGGATAGTGCTTTACGTTCACTTGTTAGAAATCTTAGAAAAAAACTTCCAACTGATATAATTATGAATCTCTCTGGTTCAGGATATCGTTTTGTTTAAAATCTTTAAACTAATATCTTTTATTTTAATTTTAACTATTTATTTAGAAGCTTCATCTCATATTGTAAAAGAGTTTGAGTTTAGAGAAGATATCTCTTCAAAAAATATAGCATCTAAGCTTCATCCAAAATCCCATATAAATATATTTTTACCATCAATTCCATATTCATATATTGCAAAAGCTACAAATGCAGGTCTTATTAGATCTTATGATAATGAAAAAGGTTGGGTATATGATTTAGCAAAAAGTCATAAAAGAGTTGATGATTTTACTTATATTTTTGAATTAAGAGAAAATCTAAAATTCCAAAATGGCGATGTTTTTACAATAGATGATGCTATTTATAATCTTAATTTTTTTAAGAAGAATCCTTTTTTGTATACAAATATTAACAAAATAGATTTTGATGTTTTTAAAGTTGATGAAAGACATTTAAAAATTGTATTAAAACAAAAGTATGAGATGTTTTTAACTGACCTAGCAAGGGTCTATTTTTATACAAAAGAGTATATTCAATACTATAATCCTGTTGGTGGAGAAACTGGAACTGCAAATAAAGTTGCAGGGGAATTTGGAATGGGACCATATATTATAAAAAGTGGTTATGCACTAGGGGATAAACAAACAAATAAAATTGAATTAATTGCTAACCCATATTATTGGAATTATAATTACCCCAAAATAAAAAATATAACAGTTTATACGCAACTTGATATAAATAAAGCAATCGAAGATATTACAAAAAATGAGGGAAAACTAGATTTAATGCCAATCCCATTTAATAAAAAACTTGAAGTTATTTTATCCCCTTATTCAAAGCTTATTGTTTCAAAATCGACAGATAATTTTGTACTTTTTTTTAATTTAATAAATGGAAATAAAAAGCTTTTAAATAAAGAGGTAAGAGTTGCTTTAAATCAGGCCTTAAATCAAGAAAATTTACTTAATTTTGTTTATAAAAATGAAGGCAAAGTTTCCCCTTTTACGACATCAATAAATTATAAAGTTGTTGAAGAAATTGCTAATGAATATATAATAAATGAAAAAAAATTATCTCAAAACCAAATTAATAAACTATTAAACGGATTAGAATTAGAGATTTTTACTCAAGATAGATTTTTATTCTTATTGAAAGGCATTGAATATCAATTAAAAAAATATGGGGTTAAATTCAACTACAAAATCACGACAAGTGAAAAAGATATATATAAGCAATTACTTAATACCAATAAGAATAAAAATACACAAAAGTGGGATATTTTAGTTTGGGGAGATGATGACTGGTATTATCAAAATCCTTGGACGGTATTTTTTATTTATGAAAATAATAGTGTTTGGTCAACAATTCCAAAAGATGAAAAAATGCAAGAATATATTCAAAAGTATTTTATTACAAAACAAAATAGTCAGGAATTTAAAGAGGTTGTAAAAAATATTTTATTTCAAGCTAGAAAAGAAGCTTATACATTAAGAGTACCCTCTTTAAATAAAGTGATTGCAGTTAATAAAGAGCTTATTTATAAGCCTTACCAAGGTGGTATTATTCCACTTTGGGAAATAGAAATCAGTAAAAATCATTGGTCTGTTAGAGAAGAAAAAAACTATCCTAATGATTTAAAAAAAGCCATAAAACCAAAAAGATTTTAAGATGATTAAATTTATAAAAAAAATGAATATTAAAATAAAATTAGGAATTTTATTTCTTATTTTATGTGTATCAATTGCTATATTAGGATATAAAACAATAGTTATTAGTGAAGATAATAAAAATACTTTAAAAGAGGTTCATAGTAAGTCTCAAGCTGTTTTATCTTTACAAAACAATGTTATTACTCCTTTATATAGTTTAAGACAGTTAAATCAATCCTTAGTTATGGCACCCAATAAACAAATAAGAAGAAAAATTGAAGAGGATATAAATAAGATTGAACTCGATTTAGACAAGAACTTTAAAAATACTAAAAGATTTAGTCTCAAGATTTTTGAGATGTGGGAGAGTTACAAAAAACATATTCATCAAACAAAACAATATTTAGATGAAGAGTTTGAGGAGGGCGCATATATTAATGTAACTACTATCAATAAAAAACAATTTGATTTATTAATAATTGAACTTTTAAATCTTCAAAAAACCTCTTTAAACAATTCAAGTATTGCATATAACGATGCAGTTACAAAAACAAAAGAGATTAAGTTAGAAATATTTTTAAGTATTGCCATACTTTTTTCTTTTGCAGTGATTATAGGATGGCTAATTTCAAGTAATATTTTAAACTCAATTTACAAAGTTCAAAATGGCTTAAATGATTTTTTTAAGTACTTAAATGATAAAAAAACCAAGGTTAGTAAAATTGAATTAAGTACAGAAGATGAGTTTAAGCAAATGGCAACAATAATCAATGAAAATGTTCAATTAATTAGTAATAATATTGAACAAAATGAAGCTTTAATTAAAGATGCTACAAAGATACTTGAAAATATAAAATGTGGAAATCTAGGAACTAGAATTAATCAAGAAACAAATAATGAATCATTAAATGAATTAAAAATTATGATAAATGATATGATTGAAAATTTAGAGGATAAAATACAGCGTGAGATAGATCAAAGATTAGAACAGGAACAAATATTAATACAACAATCAAAATTAGCTTCAATGGGAGAGATGATTGGAAATATTGCCCATCAATGGAGACAGCCACTTGCACAAATATCTGCCATTCACATGAATATGAAAGTAACATATGATTTCAACAAATTTGATAAAAAATATCTTGATGAAAAGATAAAAGAAGCAAATACTTTAACTTCGTATATGTCTCAAACAATAAATGATTTTCAAAACTTCTTTAAACCTCAAGGTGAAAAAGAACTTTTCTCTATAAAAAAAGCTTGTGAAGATGCCTTTTATATCATTGAATCATCATTAAAATATCATGGTATAAATTTAGAATTTGATGTTATTGAAGATAGTGAAGTTCTAGGATATAAAAATGAATACTCACAAGTTATTTTGAATATATTAAGTAATGCAAAAGACATTTTCTTAGAGAGAAAAATAGAAAGTCCAAAAATAAAGATAGAGATAAAAGTAGGAGAAAATTATTCTATTGTAAAAATTCAAGATAACGCTGGTGGGGTAGAAAAAAGTATTCTAGATAAAATTTTCGAGCCATATTTTACAACTAGGCACAAAACACAAGGAACAGGCATTGGGCTTTATATGGCTAAAAATATTATTGAGAGAAATATGCAAGGTTTTATAAATGTTAGAAATTTTGAAAATGGAGCATTATTTACTATAAAAGTTTTGAAATAATTATAATAAAAAATATACAGTTAATTTAAAAAAATAGAATTTTTTGACCTTTTTATTCCCCTTTTCTCCTTTAAAATATTGATATAAATATTTTAAAAAGGGTTAAAATGGAAAACTTACTTCGAACCCCACTTTATGAAAAACAGCTTGAAATAAAGTGTAAAATGGTTCCCTTCGCTGGTTGGGAGATGCCAATACAGTTTGATGGAATCTTAGCTGAACATGGCTACTGTAGAAATGATGTAGCGCTATTTGACACTTCCCATATGGGAGAATTTTTCTTCAAAGGAGATATAAAAACTTCTGGCATAAATGAAGCAACTTCAATCAATATAGAAGCACTTAACATTGGTAAATGTAAATATGGATTTTTACTAAATGAAGAGGGTGGGGTTATTGATGATTTGATTATTTATAGATTATCCTCTGATGAACTTATGATAGTGGTAAATGCTTCAAGGGCTGCACTTGATTTTAAAACTATTACAAGCAGACTTAAAACTGGAATTTTAGATGATAGGTCAAAGGAAACTGCAAAACTAGATGTTCAAGGCCCAAACTCAAAACAAATCTTACAAAAATATTTTGACACAAATTTAGATGACTTAGGATTCTTTTCATTTGTACAAACAACTATCTTTGGAAAAAATTGTCTTTTAAGTAGAACAGGTTATACAGGTGAACTTGGTTTTGAACTTTATATTGATGGTGAAACAAGTGTACAAATTTGGAATACACTTATAAATGATGGAGTTAAACCAGCTGGACTTGGAGCTAGAGATGCCCTTAGACTTGAGATGGGATATAGCTTATATGGAAATGACTTAACTGAAGAGATTACTCCCCTTGAAGCAAATTTAGGGATGTTTGTAAATCTAAAAAGAGATTACGCTGGAAAAGCTGCCTTAGAAAAACAAAAAGAAGAGGGTTTAAAAAGATTATTAATCCCTTTTAAAACTACTTCAAGAAGAAGTGCTAGAAAAGATTTTGAAGTTTACCAAGATGATAAAAAAATCGGTTTTGTAACTTCAGCTGCTTTTTCTCCAACACTAAATGTTGGTATTGGATTAGCAATGATTGATGTTGATAGTTTTGATGGTGAAAAATCATTTGAATTAAGGGATGCAAGAGGTGCTATTGAAGCAAATAAAGCATCTTTACCTTTTATAAAAAAATAAAATAAGATTAGGAGAAATAAAATGCAAAAATTTAGTGAAGAGCATGAGTGGGTAATGGTTGAAGGTAATATTGGAACAGTTGGAATTTCTGAGTATGCAATTGAACAATTAGGTGATATTACATTTTTAGAATTACCAGAAATTGATGATGAGTTTAGCGCAGGGGATAGTGCTGCTTTTGTTGAGTCGGTAAAAGCTGCAAGTGATATTTATACACCAGTTTCAGGGAAAATAATTGAAGTAAACGAAACATTGTTAGATACTCCTGAACTATTAAACCAAGATGCAAATGCTGCCTGGGTTTTTAAATTAGAAATTTCAGATGAATCTGAGTTTGAAGAGTTAATGGATCAAGCTTCATATGATGAATATACAAGCTCACTATAGGAGATAAAATGCCATATACTCCCCATACGCAAAATGAAATTAAGCAGATGCTTGATGTAATTGGTTTAGAAGAAGAATCACAACTTTTTGATCAAGTACCAAGTAACTTAAGAGTCTCAACACTTAATATAGAAGATGGAGTTGATGAGTTTACAGCTTTCGAAAAATTTAAAGAACTATCTTCAAAAAATGTTACAGATAAGGTGATGTTTTTAGGTGGTGGTTACTATGACCATATAGTTCCAAGTGCCGTTGATGCCCTATCAGGAAGGTCAGAGTTTTATACAGCATATACTCCATATCAAGCAGAAGCATCACAAGGAACCTTACAGGTTTTATATGAATACCAAAGTTTAGTATGTAAATTAACAGGTATGGATGTTTCAAATGCCTCTATGTATGATGGTGCAACAGCTTTAGCAGAATCTGCACTTATGGCAGTTAGAATATCAAAAAGAAACAAAATCTTAGTAGATGGTGGAGTAAATCCTACATATATCAAAGTTGTTCAAACATATTTAAAGTTTAGAGAAATTGAAGTTGAAGTTATTGATTTAAATGGTGTTGAGAGTAACCTTGAATCAGTACTTGAAAAGATTGATGGAAGTATAGCTGGTTACCTTTTCCAAAGCCCTAATTTTTTTGGTTCAGTTAGTGATTTTGCTAGCATCATTGAAAAACTTCATGAAAACAAAGCTTTAGCTGTAATGTCTGCTTATCCTATTTCACTTGGAATTTTAAAGGAGCCAGGAAGTATGGGTGTTGATATTGTAAGTGCAGATGGACAATGTTTAGGAAACTATCTAGCATTTGGTGGGCCATCGTTTGGAATGATTGCTACAAAAGATGCATATATTAGAGATTTACCTGGAAGAATTATAGGAAGAACTTTAGATAAAGATGGTAAAGAGATGTTTGTATTAACTATGCAAGCAAGGGAGCAACATATTAGAAGACATAGAGCAACTTCAAATATTTGTTCAAATCAGAATCTACTAGCTTTAAGAAGTACTATTTTTATGTCTTTAGTTGGACGTGAAGGATTAGTTGAACTTGCAACATCAAATCATAGTAAGGCAGAGTACTTAAAAGAAAAACTTTCAAGTATGGAAGGTGTTGAGATTTTAAATGAGTCTCCTACATTTAATGAGTTTGTTATTAAAACTCCCGGTACAGCAACAGATGTAATTGAACAAATGAGTGCAAATGGTTTTTATGCTGGAATAAACCTTGGAAATATATATGAAGGTTTAGAAAATGCTATTTTAGTATCAGTTACAGAAAAAAGAACAAAAAAACAAATGGATGAGTTTGTAAAAGTTTTAGGAGAAGTGATATGAATCCAAAAACAATATTTGACAAAAGTGTAGAAGGAAGAAAGGGTATTGCTTTACCAAAACTTGATGTTCCAGTTGCATCTCTTGATGATAAATTATGTAGAGAACAAAAAGCAGAACTTCCAGAACTTAGTGAATTTGATGTAGTAAGACACTTTACAAACCTTTCAACAAAAAACTTTGCGATTGATAAGAACTTTTATCCACTTGGTTCTTGTACTATGAAGTATAATCCAAAGATTGCTGAAAGAGTAGCTAGCTTAGAAGGTTTTTCTTCTATTCACCCACATATAGTAACTAATAACATGAATGAAGATGTTCAAGGGGCATTACAAGTTATTGATGAGTTAGAGCAAAAACTATGTGCAGTTACAGGTATGAGTGCATTTACAACTACCCCTCAAGCAGGAGCTCATGGTGAGATGTTAGGAATTATGATGATTCATAAATACCATGAAAGCAAAGGAAATAAAAGAAAATATGTAATTGTCCCAGACTCTTCCCATGGTACAAACCCAGCAACTGCGGCAATGGTTGGATATGAGGTTATTACTATTAAATCAGATGCCACTGGTGCTATGGATTTTGATGCATTTAAAGCAAAGATGTCTGATGAGGTAGCAGCTGTTATGTTAACTGTTCCAAATACACTTGGGATTTATAACAAAAAAATAAAAGAGATTTGTGATTTGGCCCATGAATATGATGCGATGATGTATTATGATGGAGCAAATATGAATGCTATTATGGGTGTTGCAAGACCTGGTGATATTGGATTTGATGTTATTCATATCAATGTTCATAAAACATTTGCAACTCCACATGGTGGTGGGGGACCAGGTTCTGGTCCAGTAGGAGTAAATGAAAAATTAAAACCATTTTTACCTGATTTAGGGATTAAAAAGAAAGATGGTGTTTATGAATTTACTACAGGTGGAGTTGATTCTATTGGCAAAATCTCACCATTTTTTGGAAACTATGGAATTAGTTTAAGAGCATTAACTTATATGACTGTTCTTGGTGGAAATGGGATGCAAAATGCAAGTTCTAAAGCAGTGTTAAATGCAAACTACATAAGAGCAAGACTAAGGGAGCATTTTGATACTCCATATGATACTTTATGTATGCATGAGTGTGTATTCTCAGCTAAAACTCTTGCAAAAGAGTACAAAGTTACAGCTATGGATATTGCAAAATATCTACTTGATTTTGGTTTACATGCACCAACGGTTTATTTCCCATTAATTGTAAAAGAAGCAATTATGATAGAACCAACTGAAACTGAAAATAAAGAGACTTTAGATGAGTTCTGTGACAAGATGATTGATGCAGTGAAGTTGGCAAAAGAGGATGCAAGTGCCTTTAAAGAATTTCCAAAAACATTAGGGGTTTGTAGACCTGATGATACTAGAGCTATCAAAGAACTTGATGTTTGTAGTTCGTGCTAAAAACTAAGGATTTATTATGACGATGAGAGAACACATAAAAAATAGTGACAATGGAAGAAAACCAGAGTGGCTTAGAAAAAAGCTTAATTTTGGAGCACAAAAAGAGATGGACCAACTTCTAAATGATGTTGGTATCCATACTATTTGCCAAGAAGCAAAATGTCCAAATATAAGTGAGTGTTTCTCTAAGAAAAATGCAACCTTTCTAATCCTTGGAAGAATTTGTACTAGAAGGTGCTCTTATTGTAATGTTGAAACTGGAAAACCAGGAAGTGTAAACAAAGATGAAATAGAGCAAGTAACTACTTCTGTTAAAGCTTTGGGATTAAAATATGTGGTTATTACAAGTCCAGCAAGGGATGATTTAAAAGATGGTGGGGCACAGCAGTTTTACGAAGTAACTCAAAATATTTTAAAAGAATTACCAGATACAAAAGTTGAACTTTTAATCCCTGATTTTCAAGGTGATATGAACTCACTTAAAATAGCTGCCCAATCTGGAGCAGTTGTTTTAGGTCATAATATGGAAACAGTACCAAGTTTGTATAAAATCAGAAAAGCAGCAAACTATAAAAGAAGTCTTCAAGTATTAAGAAAATTAAAAACTTTAGCTCCTAAAAATGCCAAAACAAAATCAGCTATTATGGTTGGTCTTGGGGAAACAGAAGAAGAGGTTGTTCAAGTAATGAAAGATTTAAGAGATGTTGGGTGTGATTATCTAAGTATTGGTCAATATTTAGCTCCATCAAATGAGTTTACAAAAGTTAAAGAGTATGTAAAACCATCGCAGTTTAATAGATATAAAGATATTGCTTTAGAGCTTGGTTTTGAATATGTTCATTCAAGTCCTTATACTAGAAGTTCTTATTTAGCACATGAATACGTAGGAGAATAGTATGTATGATGTAATAGTTATTGGAGCAGGGCCAGCAGGATATGAAGTAGCTTCTTTATTAGGAAGTGGTGGAAAATCTGTTTGTGTGATAGAAAAAGATGAAAAACATGTTGGAGGTACTTGTTTAAACTGGGGATGTATTCCAGCTAAAAACTTTTTAGAGTCAGCTATTTTTGTAAAAAAAGCAAAGTATTTTGAATCTTGTGGAGTTGATATCTCTATAAATGGTTTTGATATGAGTAAACTAAAAGCAAATACTTGTAGACTAATTTGCGATACAAAAACTGGTGTTTTTAATATGCTAAAAAAAGGTAAAGTTGAAATCAAATATGGAACAGCATCTTTTATAGATGAAAACACGATTAAAGTTTCTAATAATAAAAATTCCGAAGAACTGACAGCCACAAACTTTGTAATAGCATCTGGCTCATCACATAGGGAACATCCACTTTTAAAACTTGATGGTAAAAATATTATCTCAAGTAAAGAAGTTTTTGAACTAGATTCACTTCCAGAGTCTATTTTAATTGTTGGTGGTGGAGCTATTGGGTGTGAATTTGCTACATTTTTTAATTCTCTTGGAACAAAAACTCACATAGCTGAGTTTACACCAAAACTATTACCTGCTGAAGATGATGATTTAGGTAGAACTATTAAAAGAGAGTTTGAAAGAGATGGAATAAAAGTTGATGTTAAGGCAAACATCACTTCATTTGAAGTAAAAGAAAATGGTGTTGAAGTAATACTTGATACAGGAAAAAAACAAGAGGTCTTAACTTTTGAGAAAATCTTAGTATCAATAGGTAGGGTTCCAAATTCTAAAGCTCTAAATCTAGAAGTAGCAAATATAAAAAGTGATAGGGATTTTGTAGAAGTAGATGAAAATTTAAAATCAATTTCAAATGATAAAATCTATGCTATTGGGGATGTGATTAAAACTCCAGCTTTAGCTCATGTTGCTTTTCATGAAGCAAAAAGAGTTGCCCAACAAATTTTAGGACAAGAAGTATTTACGCAAAAAGCTATTTTCCCATCGGTTACATTTTGTTCACCTCAGGTTGCAAGTATTGGAGTTAGTGAAGCTAAATTAAAAGAAGAGGGCGTACCTTTTAAAGCTAAAAAAGTATTTTTCAAACCAAATGCAAAGGCAAAAATAAAAGGTGATGATAGTGGATTTATAAAAATCCTTTATAATACTGAAAATAACAAAATATTAGGAGCAAGTATAATTGGAAATGATGCAACTGAATTAATACATGAGTTTTTAGTAGCTATAAATTCAAATCTTACAATGGATGATTTATCAAAAATGATATTTGCCCATCCAACACTTAGTGAGTCTATTTTAGAGGCAGTAACTCACTAATTTAAATCAACATCTATCTACGATAAAGTAGGTAGATGCCACTTTCTATAATAAGCCACAAGTCTTAACACAATACCAAAAATAAATATTGCTAAAAGTGTAACTTTGTTTATCTCATAAAAGTAATCTGTTGCAATTATTACAAATGAGATGATAATAGCTATTGCACCATAGAAGTCACTTATTAAAACTGCAGGAATTCTATTTATAACCACATCTCTTAAAGTACCACCACCAATTGCTGTTAAAAGTGAAAGTAAAACAATACCTATAAAATTAAAATCCGCTTTCATAGCTATTAATGCACCTGAAATAGCAAAAGAAGCTAATCCAATGGTATCTGTAATAACAAAAGCAGTTTTTCCCTCTAAATCTGGTATTTTATGAAGTTTGAATATTACTGCTAAAACAAGAGTTCCAAGAACTAATAAAATAGGAAGATTATTTGTAAAAATATATGGTGTTTTATTTGCAATAACATCCCTAATCATTCCACCACCAAAGGCAGTTAAAAAAGCAGATATAAAAATACCTAAAATATCTAGTTTCATATGTACAGCAATTAAAAAACCACTAATTGCAAAAGATATGATCCCAACAATATCAGCAATTTCAAGTGCAGTCATCTTATCCCTTAAGTTTTTTCGAGATTATATCTTATTTTCTATTTATAAAACTTGTGAGAATAACTATGAGTTTACATTTAGAATAAAGTTATTACTATTATTTTCTTTATTATGATGATATGAGATTTCAAAACCATGTTTGTCTATGATTTTTTTTACAATGCTAAGACCTAGTCCAAATCCATTTCTTTGGGGAAGCTCTTGGGTAAATGCTTGAAGGTAGTATTCAATGTCACGGGATAATTCTTCCCCGAAACTAATAACTTGAATATTATTTTTTGATGATGAGATTTTTATTGGAAATTTTATACTATATTTTAAAGCATTATCAATTAAGTTCTTTAAAGCAATACATAAGTAGTAAAAATCACCTTCAATTTCAAAATCATCTTTTATATCTAATTTTATTTTTTCTTCATTATCAAAATGTATTTTTTGTAGGGATTCTATTATAAGTTTTTTATTGGTAAATTTTTCAAAATTTAGCTTTGAAGAGTTTAATCTTTCTAACTCTATTAATTCATTTGTTAATATTTCAAGGTCACTGAATATTTTCTTCATTAATTCTTTTTGTGAAAAATCATCAATTTTTTCAATTGCAAATTTTCCTCTTGCTATTGGTGTTCTTAGTTCATGTCCAATATCTCTTAATAATTCTTCCCTTGTATTTATAAGGTTCTCCAATTTAGATGCCATATTGTTAAATGTATCTGCAAGTTTTCCAATCTCATCATTTGATTTTATGTCAACTCTCGTGGAAAAATCACCATTTGCAAATTGAGTAATTTGTTTAGAGATTTGCTTTAAAGGTGAAAAAATCTTAAGTATAAATAAAAAGATAATAATTAAGGCTAAAATATCAAGAACTATGAGGATATTTAATATAAGTTTGTCGTTGATACTTCCTTCATCTTTAGTTTGAAAAATATATTCATCATTTAAATATTTTATCTGAAGTATAAACTCATCTTGAAAAAACTTTTGGAAAATCTTAACAAAGCCGAAGGTCAAATTTTCTTCATATAAAACTTCATTTTCTAAACTTTCAAAATTGTTAATTCTTTTTAGACCATATTTTAATTCTAATTCATTTATTTTGTTAATATCATTAAAATTATCCAAAATTTCGTAAGAGATTTTTGCATATTTTTCTTTTATTAAACTATCAATTCTATTTGAGTTAATAGTGTCCATCCAAAAACCAATAATACTCATAAGAATAAAACTAAATGAAAATAAAATTAGAATTTTTTTAAATATAGACATGAAAACCTTTTCTAAGAGATTAATTTATACCCAACACCCCAAACTGATTTAATATATTTTGGTTCCTTTGAATCATCACCTATTTTATATCTTATATTTGAAATATGCATATCAACAGTTCGATTTTTTGTATTAGGTTCTAAAGATGTATTTTCTATAATATCTTCCCTTGAAGCTATTCTATTTGAATTATTAACTAAAAACATAAAAATTTCAAACTCAACTTTAGTAAAATCAATTGGATAATTATCCACTAAAACTTCCCTTGATTTTGTATTTATTTCAAAGTCACCAATTGTAAAAGTCTCTTGAGTTGATTTTTTTAATATATAGTTGATTCTTAAAACAAGCTCCCTTGGCTCATAAGGTTTAGCTAAAAAATCATCAGCTCCTAGTTCATAGCCATGGATTTTATTACCAATATCACCTCTAGCAGAAGAGATTATAATTGGGATATCAATGATAGATTTAATTTTTCTAAATACATCAAACCCATTTAAATCAGGGAGCATTAAATCTAATACTACAATATCGTAATTGGTATTTCTTTTTAATTCTTCTAGTGCATCAATTGGATTTACAAAAGCAATACAATTTAAACCAAAATCTTTTAGATAATCAACTATGAGTTCATTCATAGTTGTATCATCTTCAATTAATAATATATTGTTAGTCAAGTTCCCACTCCTCAATATAATGAGCAAGTCTTTTTCTTTGTTTTTTGTCCAAAATATTATGAATTCTTTCTATTTTATATGCTTCAATCTCAAGATGCTTATATTTTAAATCTTTTAGTAAGGCTATAAATTCTTTTTTATTAAAATCATTTTCTTTTAAAAGATCTTCAATTTTTTCTTTTACATGGTGTTTATATTTTTGAAGTTCTTTATAATCCTCATTGTAATCGATTAAAATATCTTTCAAAAGGGTATATTGTTGGGAATTTAAATTCAAAAAATCAAAATTTTTATACAGATTGTATTTTTGATTTTTATAATATTTATGTTTGTATTCTTCAAAATCCTTATAATCATCATCTGCATTTAAAAATACAAACAGACTAATTAAAACTAGAAATATCTTTAATATTTTCATTTTCTATTAATCCTTTCTCAATATCCGTATGACAAGCCTTACAATTAGCCTTACTCTTTATATCATTATGATTAAACAAATCTTTTGGAATATCTCTATGGGTTTTTTTCCAAAATTGTGTTTGTGACATTGCTATTATATCTTTATCTTCTATTGATTTCAAAAAGTTTAAACTTCCTTGCATAGTTGAGTTTTCTGCACTATTTTTTACAAGAAAATCTAATATAACTTTTGTATCATTTTCATCTAAAGAAGCATCATCTCCAAAGTGATTTTCTAAATCACCCATTAGTTTTACCCAAGATTTTTTAGGTAAAAGATGGGGAGGGATACAGAGTGTGGCATGATGCACACTCGGCTACAAACAAAGAGTTTTCTTGTTTATAGTTAACGGGTTTAAAAACTGAGGCTGTTAAAACATTTTTTGGAGTATTTAAATTAAATAGTAAAAAACCTATAAATAAAACTGCCATAATAAATGCAAATGTTTTTTGATAAAAATTAACTGTGATATCCTCTTTTTCATCAGTCATTTTATATCCATTTGCAATTGAGTTTAAGGTTTTATTTTTCCCATGTAAAACTTTATCAACTAAGACACCACCTAAATGAGCTACAATTAAAGCAATTAAAACACCTGTAAAAAATTCATGAATCTCTTCAAATAGTTCCATTTCTCTAAAAAATGAGCTATTTAAACCTGAAGCTATTCCTCTTCCCTCTTGGATACCAAAGGCTAAAACACCAGTAACAATAGTTAAAAAAACTGTTACTAAAATAGCAATCATTACAAATGAAGCCATAGGATTATGACCTACATATTTAGACTTGTCTGTTAACATTTCACCTAAAAATTCTTTTGCTTTTTTTATACTAAGTGGAAAGTCTTTAAACCTTGAATGTTTAGGACCAAATAATCCCCATCCTATTCTAAATAAAAGCAAAATAAAAATAGAGTAACCAATTATTGCATGGTATTGTAATAAATTGTCATCATCAGTTAAAAAAGCCAATAAAATAAATACAGCAAATAACGCGTGAAAAACTCTAGTGGGTAAACTCCATATATATGATTTTTGCATTACCTTATCCTTTTTAATTAATCGTCCCATCTTCCATAGTTTGGTATATTAATATTATCTTCATCATACCAACCTTTTTTTGCATCTGTGTGACAAGCAGTACAGTTGCTTAAACTTTTTACCTCTTTTTGAGTTATAAATCTTTTTGGAACTTCTCTGTGTTCTCTTTTAAATTTTGGAATATCAGTGATTGCTAAAAAAGTTTTTGATTTTGGAATTGATTGTGCAAATTCTGCAATTTCTCCATATAATTTTTTAGTAGAATCACTAGAGTTAGCAACTAAATACTCTTTTATCATCTGTGTATCTTCTTCGTTTAGTGAAGCATCTGTATTAAAGTGCTCTGATAGATTATTCATCATTTTTATCCAAGATCTTTTTGGTAAAAACTGTGCTTGATACGCCATATGACAGCTTGAACACTCATTTTTAAAAAGAGTCTCTTTTGTATTCATATCATTTGCCATAAGTGATGTAATTCCTATTGTTAGTAGTAGTAAATATTTCATTTTATCTCCTTACTTATTTATGATGTAAGTTATTACATCACCTTTTTCTTTTGCTGTTCCTTCTCTTTTATAAACATCATTGAAGTTTCTTCTTAACCATTTTTCAATAGTTTTAACTTTTGTAAATCTTTTTGGATTTGCTTTTGGTGATAGTGGTTCTATCTTTTTCCCTGTAAAAAAGTTTTCACCTGTTTGGTTTAGATTTGCTGTATGACATGATACGCAAGATATCTCTTTTCCTTTTTTACCAATATGTTTAGATGTGAAAATCTCTTCACCTCTTTTATAATCAAAACCTTCAAAAGTAGGGTTTTGACTTTGCACCTCTTTTTTTAAACTATTTAAATAGTCATCAACTACACTCGCATTTGCAAAACTAATTACAAATAATCCTATATATAAATATTTCATTTTTTCTCCTTTTCATTTTAAAAGTATAAATCAATAGTTTCAAGTTACGGGCTAAACTTTCTTGACATTTTCTTTACAATTAAAAAACTAAAACCAAAAAATTTTGTTGTATAATCTTTTCTTTTTTAGGAATATATTATGAATAGTAAACTTATCAAATATCAAAATGAACCAATCTATTTGCTTTTTGTAGGACTTTTAGCAGCTTCTTTTTTTTCAGCAACATTTTTAATCAATAGAAGTATTTCCCTTGATGGTGGACATTGGTATTGGTCTGCTTCATTAAGATATTTCTATACCCTTTTATTTTTAAGTGTGGGATTTATCTTTTTAAAAGGATTTAGATTTTATAAAGCAATTTTAAAAGAGTATTTTGAGAATATTTTATTTTGGAGTATAGCTGGGACTATAGGTTTTGGATTCTTTTATTCACTTATTTGTTATGCTGCAGATTTTTCCCCTGCTTGGGTAGTTGCAACAACTTGGCAAATGACTATTTTAGCCTCACTTTTTGTACTTACTTTTTTTGGTAAAAAGTTATCAAAAAAGATATGGTTTTTTACACTTGTTGTTTTTATTGGAGTAACACTAGTAAATCTTAGTCATTTTGATTTATCAAATCTAGATAAACTTCTTTTAGGTTCAATCCCAATTTTAATAGCAGCTTTTTCTTACCCCACTGGTAATCAATTGGTTTGGGAGAGAAAAATAAAAAAAGAACAAGAAGGTGTGAATATTCATGTATTAAATAATAGTTTTGCAAAGGTTTTTTTACTTATTTTAGGAAGTTCACCTTTTTGGTTGATTTTATATTTTTTTATAAATCCAACGCCCCCAAGTTCAGGACAGTTTATTAGTGTAGCTTTAGTTTCTATACTTTCAGGAGTTGTTGCTACAACACTTTTTTTATATGCAAGGAATCATGCAAATACAACAACAAAACTTATGCTTGTGGATGCCACACAATGTGGTTCGGTATTTTTTGCTTTATTTGGAGAAGTTTTATTTTTAGATGGTAGTTTCCCAAATACAATAGGTTGGCTTGGATTAATTATAACTATTAGTGGGCTTTTATTTTTAACTAAATCTAAATAGATGTAGTTGTAATAGTGTCTTTGAATTTTTCCCTTATTGCTAAAAATTCATCTAAATTTTCAAAGAAGATATCAACAAGTTTTGGGTCAAAGTGTTTACCTTTTTCTTCTTTGAATAGTTTAAAAATCCTTTCATCATCCCAAGCTTTTTTATAGCATCTATCGCTTCCTAAAGCGTCAAATACATCTGCAATGGCAGTTATTCGTCCATAAATATTTATCTCTTCTTCTTTTAAACCATTTGGATAACCTGAACCATCCCATTTTTCATGGTGCTCTTTTGAGATTGTTGCGGCCATTTTCAAAAGAGGTCTTTTTGAGTGTTTTAACATCTCATAACCTAATTGTGCATGGGTGTTCATTATCTCTCTTTCATTGTCATCAAATCTTCCAGGTTTATTTAAAATGGCATCGGGAATAGCAACTTTTCCTATATCATGCATTGGGCTAGCCATTTTTAGCATCTCAGCTTCTTTTTTATCTAATCCATAATATAAGGCAAAAAGTTTTGAGTATTCAGCAACTCTTTTAACATGATTTCCTGTTTCCTTTGATCTACTTTCACCTATTGCACCCATTGTGAAAATAACTTCTTTTTGTGTATCTTCTATTTCATTGTTAAGTTTTTTTATTTTCTTTAATCCATTTTGTACTTTTTCTTCAATTTCATCAACGGTTAATGCGACATTTTTATTAACTTTGATAGATAAATAGATTATAAAAGCTAAGGTAAAAAATAAAATAAAAGTTATAAATGACCTAATGGTTGTCAAAAATTCTTTTGATAAGAGGTCAATATCATTTTGAATTTTTTCATTTATATTTTTGTTTTGTTTTAATGAATTATATATTTTATCTTGAACTGATTGTTGTTTTAATTGTAGTTTTTTAGAATTAATAGCATTTTCACCTAATTGTTTAATTACTATTTTGTAAGATTCTAAATCTTTATTTTTTAGAAAAACACCTAAACTATCTACTTTATCAAGCCATTTATTTAGATATTGAGTAGATTTTTTTTGAAAAAGTACCTCTTTACTATAATACTTGATATCAGAAAAGTTTTTAAGTAGATTAAAATCTTTTTTCTCTAATATAAAATCTTCTAGTTTATTTCGTAAACGATTTTCTAAAGGGTATGTTTCTATAAATTCATTATTTAATTTTATTTTTTCTCTTTGTAATTGAAAGAGGGTTTCAAAGGATGTTTCAATTTGTTTTTCATTTGTTGCTAAAATATTTAACTGATTAAGAACACTTTTTTCTTGATGCATATCCTTTAAAACATAATCAATAAAATCTTTTTGTGTATCATTGATTAGCATATAATGTAAAGTTTCAAACTCTTTTTCATAATTAATAAATCTTGTCTCGATTTGTTTTAATCTAGCCTCATTTTGAGATATTATAATATCTTTTGTCAATGAGGTCATATTTTCTTGCAGTAAAATTAGTTTTGTGATATTTTTTTTAGATTCTTCATTTTCATTTATTTGGTATAAAATTATGCTGTTTGCTATAAAAATCATTAATATAAGGATTGTAATTAATAAAAAACTATACTTTACTTTATTTTTAATATGCATTTAAAACCCCTTTATCTATGAAAGAGAAGTTTAAATTTTGTTCCTTTGTTTTCAGTACTCTCTACTTCAATTTTACCATTATGTAAAGAGATAATTTTTTCACTAATAGATAATCCTAATCCAGTTCCACCACTATGTTTATTTCTACTTTTATCTACACGATAAAACTTCTCAAATATCATTTTTAAATTATTTTTATCTATTCCTATTCCAAAATCTTCAACTTCGATTATTATTTTATCATTTAATATATAATTTTTGATTAAGACTTTAGATTTATCATGACTAAAAATGATAGCATTTTTAATTATATTTTTTAGTGCAATTTTTAAAAGCTTGGCTTCTCCTTTTATCTCATGTGGCTCATTAATTTCTAATATAAGTTGAATATCTTTCGTTTTAGCAAAATTCTCAAGCTCTTTTTTTGAATCAATAGCTATCTCATCTAAATATATTACTGTGTCGATATTTTCAGTTGAAAATTCATTTTTTGCTAAAAAAAGTAAATCATTTACAGTCTCTTGAATTGATAATATTTCATCTAAACAAGTGGACAATGTTTTTTTGTAATCATCTTTATCTCTATCTTTTCTTAAGGCTATTTCTATTTCACCTCTTATAATTGTTAGGGGTGTTTTTAATTCATGGGATGCATCTGAAGAAAATTGACTAATTTTTTCAAAGGAATTATCTAATCTTGATAAAAGATTATTTATCTCTTGTCTTAAT
Source organism: Arcobacter arenosus (assembly GCF_005771535.1). Classification (NCBI taxonomy): domain Bacteria; kingdom Pseudomonadati; phylum Campylobacterota; class Epsilonproteobacteria; order Campylobacterales; family Arcobacteraceae; genus Arcobacter; species Arcobacter arenosus. The sequence goes on along the minus strand of NZ_VANU01000002.1, from coordinate 70,500 downwards.
AAATCAATTTCATCTTTTTTATTATTATTTATTTCAAGCCTTTTTGATAAATCTTTTGCACTTATATCTTTAAGACTAACAAGAATATTTTCTATTGGTAAAAAAGATTTATGGATTAGGAAGTATCCTCCAATTATGGAAAATATTAAGATTATGGGAACAATAAAGATTAAAATATAAAAAAGATTTTCAAAGGTTGAATTTAGGACTCTATAGTCAGTTGCTACTTCTACTACATAAGTTTTTTCATCTAAAGTGATTTTCATTTTTGATAAAACATATGTATCATTTCTTTCAAAATAGATAATATCTTTTTTTAAACTATGAAGTTTATTTATATCATATTTAAAAATATCAGGAAATTTAGTACCATTTATTTTAGTAACTTTTTCATCTACTTGAAGAAGTCTAATAAATAAAGGTTTAAATTTATATTCTATCTCTTCATGGAATATATCTTTGGTCAAATCATCTTTATGGTCAATAATATCATCAACTACATCTAAGAGAACAATTTTAAGAGTAGATTTGATTTTATCTAAACTAGAAATTTCTAATGTCTTATATAAAGAGAAAGAAAAGACTCCAAGGATGATAATTTGTATTAGAATATTATATATTAATAGTTTTTTTTTGATAGATAAATTATTCATCACTTATTTTAAATCCCATTCCTCTAATTGTTTTTATAAGTTTTTTTTCATAGGGTTTGTCGATTTTATTTCTTAGTCTATAAATATAAACATTTATAATATTGCTTATATTATCATCATCTAAACTACTTAGGGATTCACTTATTACTGTTTCAGATAAAACTTTATTTTGGTTTCTTATTAAAAATTCTAATAATGAAAACTCTTTTGCAGTTAGAATAATTTTATCTTCATTTCTAGTTACTGTTTTTTTTAATAAATCTAATTTTAAATCAGCTATTTGAAGTGTTGTTGAAACTAGATTATTACTATTTCTTAATTGAACTCTAATCCTTGCAAGTAATTCACTAAAAGAAAAAGGTTTTGAGATATAGTCATTTGCTCCAATATCTAAGCCCTTTACCTTATCTTCAATACTATCCTTTGCCGTTAACATAATAATTGGAGTATTGATTTTCTCTTCCCTTAGGGTTTTACAAACTTCAATTCCATCTTTAATAGGAATCATAATATCAAGTAAAATTAAATCGTAAGTGTTAACACTTGCTAGATAAATTCCCTCATCACCATTTAATGAATAATCAACACTATATGATTCTTCTTGTAAACCTTTTTTTAAAAAATTTACTATCTTCTCATCATCTTCAATTATAAGTATTTTCACTTGTAAACCTTAATAATGCAATCTCACTATTTGCTTTATATCTATAATCTATACCCCATGTTCCAATCCCTTTATTTACATAAATTGGACAATCATTTATATAATGCAAACCATTTAAAAATGGCTGAAAAATTTTGACAAAATAATGGAAAGGCCAAATTTGACCACCATGGGTATGTCCACATAAAAATAAATCACAATTTGATTTTAGCGCAAGTTTATAGTCTTTTGGTTGATGGGCAAGGAAAATCTTTTTTTTGTTTTTTTCTAAAATACTTAAAAGTTTTTTTTCTTCTCTTATATGTCCAAAAAATTTAGAAAATCTATCACTAATACCTGCAAGTAAGATGGTTTCATTTTTATATACTATTTTTTCATAGCTATTATCTAAATAAGTTATATTTTGTAGTTGTTTAATTAAATCTTTTAATCCATAAACTAAATCATGGTTTCCACTAATGAAGTAAGTTTTCCCCTTTAAAGAGTTTAAAATAGACAATTTATCTTTTATATATTTTACTTTGCAATCAATTATATCTCCAGTTATTACTAAAATATTGTAATCTAAACTATTGCACATATCCACTAATTTTTTTATCTGCATTTTAGAGGTTTTTTTGTTTATATGTAGGTCTGATATTTGTAATATAGTAAAACCATTTAGATTTTTATCAAAAGTTTTAATATCTACATAATTTACTTCTTTGATTTTCATTTAAAAATGTTGTCTAAATCATCTTTTGTAATAAAATCAATAGATTTTATAATTCCATCTTTTAAAGTATATAAAGTAGATTTTCCCTCTTTAGATATAAACCTTTTGTCATCTTCATCATAAATAAGTAAAATCTCATGGTCATATTTACGCATTTTAGGTAAGGCAAAAAGTTTTGTAATAATAGATGGCATACCTGAGATATTTGCTATAAATACGGCTTTATTATTTTTTAAAAAAAGTGGATATTTTTTTGAAAGATACTCATTGATATTTGCCCCTGTATCTTTTTCAAAGGATACAATGATTTTTTCTATTGAATCATCTATAGTTACTTTTTTATCATGTTGATTTAAGATAGAAAAAGTCTCTATTTTATCCCCTATTTTAAACTCTGAAGCAAAAAGGGATAAACCCATTACTAAAAGACTTAAAAGTAATCTTTTCATCTATTTTTCCTTTAAATTAAAATTATATGTTATATCTATTTGATCTCTTACTGTTAAAAAAAACATTGTTGGTGGCTCAAGTAAAAAGTCAGTTAAATTAATAGAAAAGTCTCCATTGATAGATATATCATTATTGTTTTGAGTAATATTTGCTAAAGAATCTATCTGTTTATATATATTATTCATTTTTAAAAGTCCTTTTATTTCATACTTCTCTTCATTTTTATTAATTGAAGAGATTTCAAAAGAAATTTTTGGAGATAATTTTACGTTTAACACTTCATACATATGTTGGTCTCTATCTTTATTATCGCTAACAAGGGATAAAGTCTCAATTTCAAAAATACCTTTTATTGATTCTATATCTTGTTTTTTTGATAACCTTACATCAATTTTTTTTGTTTGGGGATCAATGGTACTATCTCCAAAAACTTCTGTATGGGCCTTAATTTGACCATTTTTTAAATAAAGTTCATTTGCATTTACTAATAAACTTACAAATAAAATCAATACTAATTTATACATTCTTTCTCCTTTGTTTGAATATTTTTTTGAGTGTATAAGAATTGAATAAAAACTACTAAAAAAATTGTTGGTACAAATAATGTTAGATTTTCTAAGGCTGTAAATAAACCTGCACCAGAAGCTATCCAACCAATAAAAATCATATATATAGAGAGTTTTTTAAGCTCAATTTTTCTTAAAGCTTTTAAAATTGTTACATTGTAATATGAGATTACAAATGGATAAAAAATAGATAATAAAAAGCTTTCTTCAAGAAAATAAAACAGATAACTAAGGGCAAATAATATAATTATGAAAAGCTCATTTTCAAATTTTTGTAGATTTATTTTAAAAGCACTAAGCACACCTAAAATATGAAATACTATGATTTCAAAAGTGTAACCATTTCTCCAAATTGAAATATCACTATTTCTTGAAAGAGTTTCAAAAAGTGCAGAATCTAAAAAAATCCATAAAATCATAATTAGTAATGAAGAGGAAACTAAATTATTGTTTGTTTTTTCTTTCTCGTTGGGAAGGAAAAAAGATGATATAAAAACTATAAAAGTAAATAAAAGTGCAATAAACTCTCTTTTTGCTGGGTCATAATTAAACAATAAAGTCCCCACTGAATAAGATATTACAAGGGCTAAACCTATTTCTAGATATGAGGCTTTTTTTAGTTCATTTATAACAAGTGGAGCTAATGCACCAACACTAACACCTAAAATAAATAGTTCTATTAAATTAAAGTTTGGATAGAAAAAAGTTAGTAATAGTTGAATAAATAAAAATACTTTTATTTTTGTTTCACTTTTTGCAGAAATTTTATAACTTAAAAAAGAGCCAATAACTCCTCCTATTGGAAGTGGAGCAATTAAGTAGATATTTGAATTAAAGTATTCAACAATTCCTGTTTGAGCAATAAGTAGATAATAGCATAGTTCAAAACCTATAAAAAATACAAGGGCTATTTTTGACATAGAAAATCCTTTTTATAGAAGAATAGAAGATAAAATGAAGCAAACAAGATATCAAATAGTGAAACTATAAGTGCCTCAAAACCTAATAATTGTTTGTAAAAAAGTGCAAAAAATATTGAGCTTAGAAATACTCTTATTAAAACAGTAAGTTTTGTTAGTATCATCTCATACTCTTTAAATTTTATAGCCATAAAATGAATAACTCCTGTTATACTTACAAAGGCAAAAACAATATATTCGTAATCTCCAGTAAATTTAAAACCTAGAAGAGGATATGTAAAACTTGCAAATAAAATTAAAAATATTCCTCCCAATCCATCTGCAAAAACACCTATTAAATTATATTTCTGAATATTTGTAGTTTGTAAATTAATACTTAAAAAAGTTAAAACTGATAAAAAAGTGATTATTCCAAATATTGTTCTAAATGCCCATAGTTTTTGAATATCTATATTTAAAATAGTGTTAAAAACTCCTGCTTGTATAAATCCAGAGATACTTAAAACAGTAAAGATTCCTAATAGTCCAACTAAATAGATATTGTAAAAACTCGATTTTTTTAATTCTTTTATGTGGGATACGAACATTGATATAACCATAAAGAAAACTCCAATACCCATTGCAACATGGGCATGGGCAACTATTAGATCATTTCTGTGAAATAACCATCTAAGTTCAGGGATAAATAAAATATTCCCTTCAATATCAACAAATAAAAAAGCTAATATTGAGATTAATAATGCTTTTTTTGCAAAGAATTCAATCTCTGAATCTTTGTACCACTTATAAAGAAGAGGGACATAAAATAATGTAAGCCACTGTAAAAACCATTCTTGTTCATATGTTAAGTGACCAATAAAACTTCTATATAGAACAGAAGCAAAATAAAAAATAGTTGGTATTATCCAAAAAATATTCCATTTAGCAGTAAAACTTTTTTTGTTTAATAGTTTAAAAATTAAATAATAAATTGGTATTAAAGATAAACTCATCCCCAAAGTATTGTCTCCATGGGGTCCAGAGATTGTACTTTCAACTTGTCCAATAATTGGATTCATTAAAATTAAAAGGGCAATGGGTGCAATAATTGTAATCCATAAGCACACTTTTATCCATAAGGGGATTAATTCATATGCTTTTATGTATTTATATAAAGAGAGTATATAAAATATTCCTGCAAGTGCTAAAATAAAATTTAATTCATATGGGAAGTCATAAAATGCTAAACCTCGAAGATTACCAAATAATAAGGAACTAATCATAAAAATTAAAAATATATACCAAAATATAGTATATAAATTAAGATAGAATAATCCCTCTTCACTAAATACCTTATCTTTATTGATTAATAAAAAAGGAAGATAAGATAACATTAATGGAATAAAACCATATAGCATTAAACTAATATGAAGAGACCTTATATTTGCAGGATTTAAAGTTTGTGAATCAACATAAAAACCTAATAGATTCATTGAGTATATTATTCCAAATGTTAAACCTAAAAATAAAAATACTAGAGATACTTTAAAGTGTTTATTTATTAAATTATTAAAACTATTTGATTTGTCCATCTTTTACCTCATAAATTTTATCTGCCATTTTTGCTAAATCTTTATTGTGTGTTGCAACAATTATTGTTGTTTCTTTTTTTGATAAATTTTTAAAAAGTTTAAATACTTTTTGTGCATTCTTAGAATCAAGATTTCCAGTAGGTTCATCAGCAAAAATGATTTTTGGCTCATTTATTAATGCCCTAGCAATAGCTGCCCTTTGTCTTTGTCCACCTGAAACTTGTGTTGGATATTTAGATTTAATTTTTTGAATATCCAGTAAAGTAAATATTTCATCGATTTTTTTTGTATTGGCTAAATCGTTTGCTAGTTGAACATTTTCAAGGAGGGTAAGATAATTAATTAGATGATGAAATTGAAAAACAAAACCAATATTTTCTTTTCTAAACTTATTTATATTTTTTATATTTGAGTATTGTTCCTCTTCATAAAAAAGAGTTCCTTCTTTTGGTTTTAAAAGTGTTGATAAGATTGAAAGAAGTGTTGTTTTACCACTACCACTTTCCCCTATTAAGCAAATAAATTCACCTTTTTTTATTTCTAGGTTTATATTTTGTAACGCAATATCTCCATTATAGTTATGGCTTATATTTGAAGCTTTTAATATCATATCTTATCCCCTTGCATCAAAATTATAGGGTCAGTTTTTGAAGCATTTAAAGCAGGTATAATTGCTCCTAAAATAGACATAGTAATTGAGCAAATAAATAGATAAAATGCAAGTTTTATAGATATCTCACCATTTACATAGCCATGAAAAAGCTCAGAGTTTTTGATTAAAATTAAAATTAAATTTGATATGAAAAAAGAAAAAATAAAACTTAATACACCAAGTATTGAACTTTCTAAAACTATTTGAAACACAATTGATTGAGTAGATATCCCAATGGCTCTTTTAATGCCGAACTCACTTTTTCTTTGATTTATAGTAATACTCATAATACTAACAATCCCAAGTAAACCTAGAAAAAATGAGATAAACCCAATTAAATTTGATGAGGTTTGAATTATTTTAAACTGATTATAACTATCTACAAAATTTTGTGTTGATTTAACTTCTATTTTGTCACTTAATTTTTGTATATCTGAAATAACTTTTTTGATGTTTGTGTTGTAGTTGGTATTTACTAAAATCATTGATGCACTTTTATTAAAAATTTCACTTGCATCATTTATATTTATTACCACACCACCATTTTCAAAACCAATATCACTTTTAAACACCCCTGATATTTTGAATTTTTTATTGGCAATTTGAATTGTATTTTTATTTTCTAGTGATTGATAAATTGAGTTTCCAATTAAAGCTTCTTCTGTTTTTGGATAATTACCTTGGGCGATTTTATAATTAGAAAATCTATTTGAAGTAACGCCATAAATAGCAACTATTGGAAGTTCTTCAACGGGAGATGCTCCAACAATAATTGCTGAACTTTTTGTTGTTGTATCAAATTTATTTATTTTTTCTAGTAGTTTAATATCTACATTTGAAAAAAATGTATCAGAGATTTTTGCTTGAGTTACTATAATATCTCCATCATTTTTCAATAAATTAGAGTACATAGAGATAACTCCATTTGAAATGGAACTAATCAAGAAAATAGAAGTTATTGAGAATAATAAACTTGCAAATATTAAAATAGTTTTTAATTTATTTGCATTTAATGCCTTTAAAGCAATGGTTATCAAAAAAATTCCTTTTTATTTTAAGGAATTTTATTTTTTATTTATGACACCTTTATGAATGGAATATGAAATTTTATTCATATTTCTTTAGAAGATAGATAACTTTGTTTTTGTTGTAAAGAGTTCTAAAGCTTTTGTTCCAACTAAAGAGTTACCCTCTTTATTCAATCCAGGTGAGTAAACACATATTGCCATTTTTTGTGGTACTATTGCAACTATACCTCCACCAACTCCACTTTTCCCTGGAAGTCCAACATGAAATGCAAAATCACCAGAAGCATCATAGTGTCCACAAGTAAGCATAAGGGCATTTATTCTTTTTGCTTGGGCAGCACTTACAATCACCTCTTTTGTTAGAGGATTAATTCCATGATTTGCTAGATAAAGCATTGAGTTTGCCAATTGTTGGGTGTTCATCATGATTGAACATTGTCTAAAATATGTGGAGATTACATCATCTATATTATTTTCAATATTGCCAAAACTTTTCATTAGGTTTATTAAAGATAAATTTCTAAAACCATGGGCTAGTTCTGATTCATATATCTCATTGTTTGCTTGAATTCCTGCATATCCACATTGTTTTTTTATAAAATTTAGAATTGTATAAAAGGTATTGCTTTTATGTTTTGAGTATAAGGCATCTGTTGTTACTATAGCCCCTGCATTTATAAAAGGGTTTCTTGGTATTCCTTTTTCGTATTCAAGCTGTACTAAGGAATTAAAGGGATTACCAGATGGCTCATAACCAACTCTTTTATATAGATTTTTACAATAAATTTTAAGAGCTATTGTGAAGGTGAAAACCTTGGAAATACTTTGTATAGAAAATAGTTTTTGGCTACATCCAATACTATGTTGTTTTCCATTAAGTTCAATTATACTCATTGCAAAGTCATTAATATTTGAATTTGCAAGGGCAGGAATATAATCGGCAACTTTCCCTTCTTTTATAAAGGGCTGAATCTCTTCTTCTATCTCTTCAATTATTTTTTGATAATCCATAAACACACCTTAGAATTTTTTTTATGATATTAAATCATAGAGTATAAAAAGTGGTTTTTTTAAATTCTTTCTTTATTTTAAGTCTATTTTATTCATCGATTTTTACAGCATTTACACTATATCCAATCCCTTTTACTATTTTTATAGATTTCTCCGGTATCTTTTTTCTTATTCTTTTAACCAAAGCTCTAATATTCATAATTGTAGAAGGTTCTCCTTCCCAAACATATTCTTCAATCTCATCAAAACTAAAAACTCTATTTATATCTTTTGTTAAAAGTTCTAATAATAAAATCTCTTTTCTTGCTAGTTCGATTTTATTATTGTCATTTGTTAAAAGTCTTTTTGGGATATCATATATGAATTTTTCCCCAAGACTTATTTTTGAAACTTCTTTAAAACATAGTTTTTGTATTTTATGGATTAATTCATACATAAAAAATGGTTTTTTTATATAGTCATCACACCCTGTTTCATATGATTTTTGAATTTTTTCTAAGTCATGGTTTGAACTAATTATAATTGTAGGTACATTTTTGTGATACATTTTAATAGATTCTAAAACAGAGATTCCATCTAAAGAAGGCACATTTATATCTAATACAAAACATGAATAACCATCTAAAATTTTATCTAAGGCTTCTTCTCCATCACTTACTAAATCTACAATATAACCATGTTTATTTAGGGCATTTTTTATTAGTTTTGATAATCTTTCATTATCTTCAAGAACCAATATTTTCATTGTAAGTCTCCAGTTTAATTATAAATTTTGCGCCATTTTTTACATTTTGTGCTTCTATTTTTCCACCAATTTTATCTTCTATAATAAGTTTTGCCATATACAAACCGATTCCATGCCCTTTATTTTTTGTTGTAAAATATGGCTTAAATATATTTTCAATAAATATTTGGGGAATACCACCTCCATTATCAATAATTTCAATTTGTAAATATTTTTCAAAATTGTTTAAATTTATTGTGATTTCGCCTTTTTTTATATTCCCAATTTTCTTTTGTTTTATAATGGCATCTTTTGAATTATTTACAATATTAAGAAGAGTTTGCATAAACTCATTTTTATAACCTAATACTGTTAAATGGGTTCCTTCCTGAACATTTATATCTACATCAATATAGTTATATTTTAGATTGTGTCTTATAATTTCTAGCATTTCACTTATTGATTCATGAACATCAAAAGCTATTTTTTTAGTAGATGGCATAATGAATTTTTGGAAGTCATTTATAGTATCAGTCATATATTTAACTTGCACCATAATATCGTTAACATATATATTGTTTTTCCCATCAAAATTACTATCTTCATTATAGGCTTGTTTTTGAGCAATGGTTGCAATCTCCACTAAAGGAGCTTTCCATTGATGTGCTATTGATGAAAAAACTTCACCTATTTCAGCAAGTTTACTTTGTTGGATAATAAACTCTTGATGTTTTGATTTCTCTTTTATAGCTTCTTTTTCTTTTGTTATATCTGTTAAAACAGTTACAGTCCCACTAGTATTATAGATATTTTCAGTATAGTTTGTTTGATTTATTATGTAAAATTTCTCTTGGGTATTAGTTTCTATTCTTAATAGATTTTCAGTTTCTGATTTATTTATAAATTTTTTTAAACAATCAATTATTGGTTTGTTTTTATAGTTTTTCATAAAATCACAAAAAGTTAAATCTTTATTATCTGGTGTTTTATATTTCATAAATTCTTCAAATTTAGTATTATATTCGACAATTTTCCCATCTTTGTCTTGCCAAACAATTGGATTATCTATGGCATTTAATAAAATTTTGTCTAATTCTATTCTTTGTTGAGAGATTTTTGATCTTTGGATTCTTAGTACTAAATTGTGTATTAATCCAAGGATTAAAAGAACTAAAAATGGACTGATTATAAAAACAATATCAATAAATTCTCTATACTCATCAAAAAAAGTTTTTGGGGTATTTATTAGTGTATAGTTTAAATTCATTCTTTCTAGTTTTATATTAAACTCTTTGATTTTTTTGTAATCAAAAATATATTCATATGAGGTATCAACTTTTATAAATGAAAGTTTTAATTGATTATTTAAAATTCTTAAAATATCAACACCGGCATTTTCTCCTAATTTTTGAATATCTACAAGTTTCCCTCCCACTGAACCTTTTCCAATAAATAATGTATCAGTTGAGAAAACAGGGATTTTACATGAATCTATCATTGAAGCAATTTCACTGTTTTTATTTAAAGAACCATCTTCATTATTGTAAAAACGTATAAAAAATATTGCTTCATTTTTTTTATACTTTGAGAATTTTTCCTTTAATTTATCTAGGTTTGAACTTCGAATATATTCTATTTCAATATTTTTATTTAGATTATTTATAGCATTTCGTATATATGGGTCTGTATGGTCTCCATTTTTACTTTTGTCATTTATAATATATAGTTTATTTAATTTTGGGATTGATTTATTTATAATTTGAATAGTTTCGTCAATTGCTCTTTTCTCTAATACTCCAGATACTTTATCTGTTAAGTTATAGAAGTCAACATCTTTTTGGGAATATTGTTCAATACCTACAAAATATAGTGGTTCATCTTTAAAAAGTTCATTGTAGTTTTTCAGCATGAATTCGTAGGCAAAAGTATCAACAGCAACAATTAGATTGTAGTTACTTTTTCCTAGTTGTAGTTTATATAGTTCTTTCATTTTGTTGAAATATTTTTCTGATGCAATTCTTTTTGAATCCATATATAAAACATTTACATTGGTTTTTGTATTGTATAAAGTTTTTTCTATTCCGTTGATTACCTTATCACTCCATTCAAAACCTCTATGGTAAGAATTGATTATAAGTACGTTTTTATTTGATTGTGCAAATAAGGATATATTTATTAGTATTATAAGTAGTAGAAGAGTTTTTATTCTCATTAGATATCCTTTATATTTTAGATATTTTATCTAAGAAATAAAAAGGAGAGAATTAAATTCTCCCTTTTTATTAATATTTAAAAAACATCTCTTGAAGTTGAGCTTTGTTATGAGTTTTTGTTAATCCTAACATTAATAAAACTCTTGCTTTTTGAGGATTTAAATTATCAGTTGCAATAAATCCTAATTTCTCATCATCAACTTCACCATGTAAGTTTGTTCTACCTGTTCCTACTCTACTACTTCTAGCTACTACTACACCATTACTACTTGCAATAGCTAAAGCTTCTTGAGTTTTTGGGAATAAGTTTCCATTACCCATTCCAGCATGAACAATACCTTGTGCCTCAGCTTTTACTGATGCTTCAACGAATGCTGCTGTATCATTTGCATGACCATACACAATATCAACTCTTGGTAATTTATCAATTTTTTCAATATCAAACTCTGTATCAATTGTATTTTTTCTAAGTGGAGTCATATAGTAATTTACATTTCCATAATAAACTGTTCCAATTTTTCCAGTATTTACTGATGCAAATGCATTAACTGCAGAAGTATTTGTTTTAGTTACTTCTCTTGCACTATGAATCTCATCATTCATTACAACTACAACACCTTTATTTAAACTTTTTTCAGATGTTGCAACGCTTACTGCATTGTATAAATTAAGTGGTCCATCTGGGCTCATTGATGAACCTGATCTCATTGAACCTACTAATACGATAGGTTTTTTACTTTTTACAGTTAAATTTAAAAAATATGCAGTTGCTTCCATTGTATCTGTACCATGTGTAATTACAACACCATCTACATTATCTTTTTTTAATAGTTCGTTTACTCTTTTTGCAAGTTTTAGCCAAACTTCATTTGTCATCTCTTGAGAACCAATATTTGAAATTTGTTCCCCTTTAATCTCTGCCATATTATTGATATCTGGAACAGCTGCTAATAATTTATCAACTGTAACAGCACCTGCAGAATAAGAACTATTTACAGAAGAGTCACCAGCACCAGCAATTGTTCCACCAGTAGCAAGTATTGTAATATTTGGTTTAGCCATTAGAAGCGATGCTCCAACCATACTTAATAACGTTAATTTTCCTAATAAATTCTTCATTTTTTCTCCTATATATTTCTTATTTTTATAAAATAATTCCACCAAGCATAAATCCGAAAATTACACTTAATGTAATAGCAATTACACCTGGAATCATAAATGGGTGGTTGAATACTAAATTACCAATTCTTGTACTTCCTGTATCATCCATTTCAACTGCAGCTAAAAGTGTTGGATAAGTTGGTAAAACAAATAATGCACTAACAGCGGCAAATGATGCAACTGCAGTTACTGGGTCAACACCTAATGCAAGTGCAGCAGGCATTAAAGCTTTTGTTGTTGCACCTTGAGAATATAAAAGCATACTTGCAAAGAATAATGCAACAGCTAACATCCATGGATATTGATTTAATAATGTACTTGCGAAATCTTTAATCTCAGCTAAGTGTGCACCAACAAAAGTTGTTCCTAACCATGCAACACCAAGAACACAAATACAAGCACTCATACCTGATTTAAATGTTGAAGCGCTTATGATTTTTCCTGTATCAACTTTACAAGCTAAAGTAATAATTGTTGCACAAGCTAACATGAAAACCATAATTGCAGCATTTCTAGGTAAACTTGGATCTACAATAATTCCAACTTTTTTACTAATTAAGGTTGCATAAGTAACTACTGAAAGGATAGTAAGAATAAAAATTCCAACTGAAAGTTTTGCACCTTTTTTAATTTCAATATTGCTTTCACCTCTAAGTTTAACAAGACCTTTTTCTAATCTATCTTTATAAACAGAATCATCTTTTAAGTCTTTTCCTAAAAAGTTACTAACAAAAGCTGTAATCATACAAGCAGCAAAAGTTGTAGGGATACAAACAGCTAATAACTGAATATAACCAACACCAAGAGGCTCTAAGATACCACTTAAAAATACAACAGCAGCAGAGATTGGAGAAGCTGTAATTGCTATTTGAGAAGCAACAACTGCAATACCTAAAGGACGAGATGGTCTAATACCTTGCTCTTTCGCAACTTCCGCAATAACAGGAAGTGTTGAATAAGCTGTATGTCCAGTTCCAGCTAAAATAGTCATAAAATATGTAACTGTAGGTGCTAAATATGTAATATGTTTAGGGTTTTTTCTTAAAATATTTTCAGCAACTTTAACCATATAGTCTAGTCCACCAGCAACTTGCATTGCAGCAATTGCTGCAATAACAGACATAATAATCAAAATTACATCAATAGGGATACTCCCTGGTTTTAAACCAAAGAATAAACATAAAATTAGAACACCTAGTCCACCTGCATAACCAATACCAATACCGCCCATTCGGGCTCCTAAAAATATTGCACCAAGTACAACAATAATTTCTAAACCTAACATTTTTTTCTCCTTCTGTAAGTTTAAGTGAACCTATTTAATTAATCTAGGTTTGATCATATTTTCTGGTCTTATAATATCTTCAAGTTCTTCTTTAGTTAAAAGACCTCTTTTTAAAACAATGTCATAAACTGATTGCCCACTATCAAGTGCTTCTTTTGCAACTGATGTTGAGTTTTCATATCCAATATGTGGATTTAATGCAGTTACTAATCCAATTGAATTAACAACTAAATTTTTACAATGCTCTTCATTTGCAGTAATTCCTTTTACACATTTATCTGCAAGTGTTTCAAACGCACTTTTCATCATATTCATATTATTAAATAAGTTGTATGCGATAACTGGCTCAAAAACATTTAATTGTAATTGTCCACCTTCACTTGCCATTGTAATAGTCATATCTGTACCAATAACTTGGAATGCAACTTGATTTACAACTTCAGGAATAACAGGGTTAACTTTTCCTGGCATAATTGAACTTCCTGGTTGCATTGCTGGAAGATTTATCTCATTTAATCCAGCTCTAGGCCCTGAACTTAAAAGTCTTAAGTCATTACAAATTTTTGAGATTTTTGTAGCAATTCTTTTTAATACTCCAGAGATTTGTACATAAGCACCTGTATCTTGAGTTGCTTCAACTAAATCTTTTGCAGTTTTAAATGGTCTTCCTGTAACATCTTGAAGTTTTTGTTCTACTAAATGAGCATATTCAGGGTGAGAATTGATTCCTGTACCAATTGCTGTTGCTCCTAAATTCATCTCTCTAACTAATTGTTGAGATTCAAGTAATCTTTGAATATCCTCTTCAATCATTGTTGCAAATGAATGGAACTCTTGACCTAAAGTCATAGGAACTGCATCTTGTAATTGTGTTCTACCCATTTTAATTACTTCACTAAATTCATCAGCTTTTTCACTAAATGCTTTTCTAAGAATAGTCATAGAATCAACTAGTTCATATATTTTTTCATATAAAGCAATTCTAAATGCAGTAGGATATGCATCATTTGTTGATTGTGATTTATTTACATCATTGTTTGGATGTAGAAATGCGTATTCACCTTTGTTATGTCCTAAAATCTCTAAAGCAATATTTGCTATAACTTCATTTGCATTCATATTTACAGAAGTTCCTGCTCCACCTTGGAACATATCAACTACAAATTGTTCATGATATTTACCTGCAATAAGTTCATCACAAGCTTCGCAAATTGCACTTTTTTTATACTCTTCTAATAATCCTAATTCATAGTTTGCTAAGGCACAAGATTTTTTAACCTTTGCAATTGAAGTTATAAATGTTGGGAAATTAGAAAGTGTTATTCCTGTTATATTAAAATTTTCTTTTGCTCTTAGTGTTTGTACACCATAATAGATTTCCATTGGAATTTCTCTGTCTCCAATCAAATCGTGTTCTATTCTTTTTGTCATTTTTTTTCCTTTTTTAATTGAAGCTTAAAAAAATATATTAGCTTCATTTTTTATATGTTGTAATTGTAAACCTCTAAAATGAACTAAAAGTTATCTTTTAGACACTTTTTGAAAATAAATAATCAAAATGAAACTAAAATATAAAACTTTTAAGACTTTAAGCAAAGTTTTAGTATAATCCGCGAAATTAAAAGAAATTATCATAAAGAGAATAAATGAGAGACATTAGAAATATTGCCGTAATCGCACACGTTGACCACGGTAAAACTACACTTGTTGATGAATTACTAAAACAATCTGGTACTTTCGCAGCTCACACGCAAGTGGATGAAAGAGTAATGGATAGTAATGATATTGAGAAAGAAAGAGGTATTACAATTCTTTCTAAAAATACAGCTATTGATTATGAGGGAGTAAGAATTAACATTATTGACACTCCAGGTCACGCCGATTTTGGTGGAGAAGTTGAGAGGGTTCTTAAAATGGTTGACTCTGTTTTACTTCTTGTTGACGCACAAGAGGGAGTTATGCCTCAAACAAAATTTGTTGTAAAAAAAGCTTTATCTTTAGGACATAGACCAATCGTTGTTGTAAATAAAATAGATAAACCTGCAGGTGAACCTGATAGAGTTGTTGATGAAGTATTTGACCTATTTGACCAAATGGGTGCAACAGAAGAGCAATTAGAATTCCCTGTTATTTATGCAGCAGCTAGAGATGGTTATGCAATGCATGCCCTTGAAGATGAGAAAAAAGATTTACAGCCATTATTTGAAACTATTTTAAATGAAGTTCCAAAACCACAAGGTAGTGAAGAGAATGGTCTTCAACTTCAAGTATTTACTCTTGATTATGATAATTTCATTGGAAAAATTGGTATCTCTAGAATTTTTAATGGAAAAATTTCAATGGGTGAAACTGTAATGCTTGTAAAAGCAGATGGTGAAAAAGTAAAAGGTAGAGTTACTAAACTTATTGGATTTAAAGGTCTAGATAGAATTGAAATCAAAGAAGCAGGAGCTGGTGATATCTGTGCTGTTGCTGGATTTGAAACAATTGACGTAGGTGATTCACTTTGTGACCCAGCTAATCCAATGCCACTAGATCCTATGCATATTGAAGAGCCAACACTTTCAGTTACATTCGCAGTTAATGATTCACCATTAGCAGGTACTGAAGGTAAGTTTGTTACTTCAAATAAAATTGATGAAAGATTAAAAGCTGAGATGAACACTAATATTGCTATGAATTATGAGCAAATTGGTGAGGGTAAATTTAAAGTTAACGGTAGGGGTGAACTTCAAATTACTATTTTAGCTGAGAATATGAGAAGAGAAGGTTTTGAATTCTCTATTGGTAGACCTGAGGTAATTACAAAAGAGGAAAATGGTGTAACTATGGAACCATTTGAACACTTAGTAATTGATACTCCTGATGAGTATTCTGGAACTATCATTGAAAAATTAGGAAAGAAAAAAGCAAACATGACAAACATGGTTCCTATGGGTGCTGGATTTACAAGGTTAGAGTTTGAAATCCCAGCTAGAGGTTTAATTGGTATTAGAACTGAGTTTTTAACTGATACAAAAGGTGAGGGTGTTATGAATCACTCATTCTTAGAATTTAGGCCATACTCTGGAAATGTAGAATCTAGGAAAAATGGAGCACTTGTATCCATGGAAAATGGTGAAGCATTAGGTTTCTCAATTTTCAACCTACAAGAAAGAGGTGTTATGTACATTAAGCCTCAAGATAAGGTTTATGTAGGAATGGTAATTGGTGAACATGCTAAATCCAACGATTTAGATGTTAACCCAATTAAAGGAAAGGCACTTACAAACGTAAGAGCTTCGGGATCAGATGATGCTATCAAGCTTATCCCGCCAAGAGTTATGTCTTTAGAAAATGCACTAGAGTGGATTGAAGAAGATGAGTTAGTTGAGGTTACACCTCAAACGATTAGAGTTAGAAAAAGAGAGCTTGATCCTACGGTTAGGAAAAGAGCTGCTAAGAAGGCGAAATTCGCTGAATAGCAGATATCTTTATAAGAAACCTACAAGGGGGAGAGCTTTTGGCTCTTCCCCTTTTTTTATGCAAATTTTAAAAAAAGGAAAAGATTGAATTGCGATGATGTCTCGAAGAGATTAATTAGAATAAAAAAAATATAGGAGATTTTTTATCTCCTATATGAAGGAGATAAAAAAATGAAAACAGAAATTAATACAAATAAAAAAGATTATGTTATTGTTATTATAATTTACTTTTTGACAATAGCAACTACATTTGTAACAATAACCTAGCACTTGTATGTAAATGAAAAACTTTATGTTATAATGAAAAGAAAAAGAGACTATTATGAAAAAGTTATTTATTTTTTTCTTTTTATTATTTAGCATATTTTCATATCTGGATGCTAAAATTGTTCCATCAAAAAAAGTTTTTTATATAAATTCCTATCACTCTGGGCTTTATTGGAGTGATGGGATTGAAAAAAGTATTAGAAAAATACTTTTTAAATCTAAGATTCCCATCGAATTTAAAAGAGTTGAAATGGACTCTAAGCGAAATAATGATGAGAAATATAAAATAAGAATTGCCTTAGAAATCAAAAATCAAATTGAAAATTTTAAACCTGATGTAATTATTACTTCTGATGATAATGCTATTAAATATGTTATTTTACCCCATTTTAGAAACTCAAATATTCCAATTGTCTTTTGTGGAATTAATGGAACAATAAAAAAGTATGAACAATTACCTAATAATATAACTGGAATGGAAGAAGTCCAACTTGTTTTAGAGATGATTGAAACTCTTAAATCATATTCAAAAAAAGAAAAAATCGCATATTTAAAGGGAGACTCATTTAGCTCTGTAACAGAAGTTGAGTTTTTTGAGAAAAGAATAAATAAAAAAATAGATGCAAGATTTGTAAAAACCATAGATGAATGGAAAGAAAATTTCAAAGATTTACAAAATAGTGCAGGAATACTTCTTATTGGAAATGGCGGAGCTATTAAGGAGTGGACAAGATATGAAAAAGAACTTGAAAACTTTGTTAAAGAACATATTAAGATTCCTGTTGTAACTTGGGATTATGATACTATGAAATTATCCGTTTTAGGCTATACAACAAAGCCTGAAGAACAGGGTGAGTGGGCAGCAAATACAGCACTAAGAGTTTTAAATGGCGAAAATATAAAAAATATACCAATAGTTGTAAATAAAAAAGCAAACATTTATATAAATACAACTTTAGCAAAAAAGCTTAATATTGTTTTTCCTTTTGAGCTTATAGATTATGCAGAGATAGTACAATGATTAAGAATAACTCTTTACAAACACAATTATTAGTATCAATTCTTTTATCAATAATTATAGGTATAGGGGCCATATTTTACTTATCTTACAATGATTTAAAAAAAGAAATTGACTCTAGAAAAACTGTTTTATATGAGGAAAAAATCGACAATATAATTTATTTAATTGAGCAAAAATACCAAAAACTTTTAAAAACTCAAATGGTAGAATCCTATGAAAAGGCCTTTAAAGATGGGACTTTAAAAGCTATAAAAGAGATTTTTGATAAAGATGAAAAAGATATATACCCTTTTGTTATAGATGAAAATAAAAACTTAGTTATACATAGAAAATATAATGTTCAAAATAGTAATCTTTATAAGAATCAAGAAGAGTATAAAAAAATATTAAATCTAAAAAATGGGAATTTTCTAATAAATAGGAAAAATGATGAAAGATGGATTGTCTTTAAGAGTTTTGAACCATGGGATTGGATTGTTGGATATAGAATTAATTTAGATGAAAAATATAGTGAACTTAATAAATTTCGACAAAGTTTTTTAATAATTTCACTTATAGTTTTATCTATAATATCACTTATTATCATTTTAATTGTAAAAAATGTATTAAAACCTATTGATAATCTATCCGATGCTACAAAAGAGATTTTAGCAGGAAACTTAAATACAAAAATTGAGATAAGTGGTGTAAAAGAATTAAAAGAGTTATCATCAAATTTTGAAAAAATGAGAAACCATATTTTATTTGAAATGGAAGCTTTGCTAAAAAGTGAAAAAGAGATAGAAGGATTAAATAAAAATCTTCAACAATTGGTCGAAGAAAGAACATTAGAATTAAAAGAACAAAAAGAGGTTTTTGAGACTTTATTTAATGATTCTAAAGATGGCCTTTCGATGCTTTCCTTTGAGGATGGGAAATATATAGATTGTAATAAAGCCTTTTTAGAGATTTTTGGATTAAAGGACAAAAGTGAAATTATAGGGAAATCTCCTTATGCTTTTTCCCCTGAGTATCAAAAAGATGGTTTAACTACAAAAGAAGCTTTAAAAGAAGTTTCAAAAGAGTTTAATAAAAATGGCAGTGCAAGATTTGAATGGATTCATAAGAAGCCTAATAATGAAGAATTTTGGACTGAGATTATTTTATCTAAAATTGTTCTAGACTCTCAATTAGTAATTTATGGAACAGTTAGGGATATTTCTGAGAAAAAAGATTTAGAAGAACAATTACATTATAGAAATATTGACTTGCAAGAATCTAATGATGAACTAGAAACAATAATTGAAAATTTAAGGGAAACACAAAATAAACTTATTGAGTCAGAAAAACTAGCTGGTTTAGGTAGTTTAGTTGCAGGAGTTGCCCATGAGATAAGCACTCCAGTGGGAGTTGGTTTAACTGGTTCTTCCCATCTTGAGTTTTTAGCTGAGAATATTTTAAATAAATATCAATCAGGTGAAATGAGCGAAGAGGATTTAGAAAACTATTTAAAAACCTCAAAAGAATTAGTAAGTGTTATTAATTCAAATCTAAATAGAACAGCTGATATTATTAGAAACTTTAAGCAAGTTGCTGTTGATCAAACAAGTGAACAAAAAAGATTATTTAAAGTAAAAGAATATATAAGAGGACTTTTAATAAGTATTGATTCTTTAATGCAAAATAAAAAAATTGATATTAATATTGATTGCGATGAAGATTTAGAGATTATCTCTTATCCAGGATTTTTTGCACAAATTATTACTAATTTAGTTGTTAATTCCTTAAACCATGGTTTTAAAAATAGGAATAGTGGAAAGATAGATTTTAAAATAGAAAAAATTGATAATAATTTAAACTTTAGGTATTCAGATAATGGAATAGGGATTAAACAAGAAAATCTTTTAAAAATATATGAGCCTTTTTTTACAACAAATAGGCAAGAGGGTAGTTCAGGTTTAGGATTGAATATAATATATAACCTTGTTACAACAAATTTAAAAGGCTCTATAGATTGTCAAAGTGAGTTAGATAAGGGTGTAAAATTCACAATTAAGATACCACTTTAAGAACAAAAACTCTAAATTTAGCACTAAAATATCTAAAACGCTAAAAAAATAAATACAGTAAAAATACGATTTTATCGAAACTATTAAACATGTACAAATATTTAATATTTAATTTTTAGCAATTAAACTTGACAAGTGCTAAAAAATATGTTAATATTCCAATAACTTGATAAAAAGCATATCAAGAAAAATTCATTTTTAAAGGAGTTTAATATGTTATTAACAAGATTTGACCCTTTTAGACAAATGAGGGAATTAGAAAAAAGTTTTTATAATTATCCTTCAAACGAAGGAGTAAGTGGATTTATTCCTGTGGTTAATACTAGAGAAGGGGATTCTTCTTTTTATATTGATGTTGATTTGCCAGGTGTTAAAAAAGATGATATAAAAGTAGATTTAGAAAAAAATGTTTTAACAATTTCTGGTGAAAGAAAAACAAAAGAAGAGGTAAAAGAAGAAGATTATTATAAAGTTGAAACTTCATTTGGTAAGTTTTCAAGAAGTTTTACCCTTCCAGATAATGCCGATGTAGAAAATATAGAAGCAAAATCTGTTGATGGTGTATTGGAATTAGTTATTCCAAAACTAGATGAAAGTAGAAGTAAAAAGGTTATTAGTATTCAATAAGGGAAGCTTTTAGCTTCTCTTAAAAAATAGTGGAAAGAGGTAGTGTTTTCTCCATTGAAAAATTTAATTTATAAGATTTTATTTTAAAGATTTGAACAGATTTTAGATTTTCTTATTCATACTATTTAGCCCTAATTATATACCACTAAAAAAAATTATTCCAGCTACCTCTTTCCACTGTATTTTATAATTTATATCAAGAACTTAGATTTAATAAAGTTATTTCAGAACTAGCACCAAGCCTCATAGGAGGACCCCAAAATCCTGTTCCTTTATTTACATAAATTTGTGTATTTTCATTGTGTTGATGTAAACCTTTTACATAAGGTTGTTGAAGTTTTACAAGATAATTAAATGGAAAAATTTGTCCTCCATGGGTATGACCACTTAAAACTAAATCCACATCTTTTACCTCCTCTATAAATTTTGGTTGGTGAGCAAGTAAAACTGTTGGATTATTTATCATTCTTCCATCTAGAGCTTTTTTTAAATCTGGAACATAGGCATTTACCCTTAAACCTATTAAATCGTAAACTCCAGCTAAATTAAAACCTTCATCCTCTTTTCCTATATATACATTTTCATTTTCTAAAGTTTTTATATTTAAAGTGTTTACATATTTAATAATATTTGTTACGTTATGAAAATATTCATGGTTACCAACTATAAAATATGTTCCATAATTAGATTTTAAATTTTTCAGTTCATCTAAAGCATCTTTTGCAAAATCTAAACTTGTGTCAACTAAGTCTCCTGTTATTACAACTACATCTGCCTCTAGCTGATTAACTTTTTTGACTAAATCAGAAATAAAATATTTATCTATTAATCCACCTATATGAATATCACTTAATTGAACTATTTTTTTTGGTTTGGCTAAACCTTTTATTTTTACATTAACCTTTTCAATCTCTACCGTCTTTGCATTTTGCATAGCCTTTGCATTTACACTAGTTGCAACACTTATTGCACCTATATCTAAAGTTTTTTTGAAAAAATCTCTTCTTTTTTCATTAACTGGAATTACTTTTAAAACTCTAGAAAATATTTCATAAAAAACTGTAGCTACAAACAATAAAAAGATTATTCCAATGGGAATTGATAGTAAAAAATATGCCCAGTTTGGTATTGTTGGATTGTATCTTGCAAATAGATATCCTATGACACCTAAAAGATTTACTGCTAAAAAAATATTAATCACTAACTTCAATTTATTTGAAAAATGAAGTTTTCGAACTAATCTTCTTGATATTAGTAAAGTAAGTATTGACATGACACTAATAAATAGTGTTATAAATATATAAAATCCCATAGGGAAATCTTATCTAAGGAAGATTAATAAAAATTAAATAATAGACAATAATTTAAAAGTTGTAATCTTATAGTAACCCATAAAAAGTAATATTTCAATAAATTTAATAATAAAGGAAAATAATGAACCATAAAAATGCCCTTAAAAGTTTAGTTGCAAGTTCAGCTATTGCTTTAATTTTCACAGCCTGTAGTCAGCCAGAATTGGCTTCAGTAAATAAAGATGGACATAATGATATTTATTTCAAACCTGTTGCTGCTCCTATAATGGATGCCGAAAAGAAAAAAATCATGACTTCAAGTGAAGTTGTTATAAATGGAGACGTTCATAAGATTGGATGGCATACAATTGCAAGAACTGGACAAAAACTTCCAAGTTTAGATGGTAAAACAATGGAGATTTTTGGGCAAGTTAAAAATGAAATGGGACAAGCTATAAATCATAAAGATGGAAGTCCATTTATTTGTAAAACTAGTAAAGATGGTTCAGGTCCAGATCATACAACATTACATGAAAAAGATGGTAAACTTTTTGCAATTACTCAATTTGAGTGTGGACCTGGAGCTATGTATATCTCAAGATTGGAAAAAACTCAAGAGGGAGGATTAAAAGCTGTTGCAACTAGTCATATCTCTCAAGCTGAATTTGAAGGTGGATGGGTTCATTGTGCAGGTATGAAAACTCCTTGGGGATCACATTTAGGTTCTGAAGAGTATGAACCAAATGCTAAAAAAGTCCAAAAAGATGAGTATTATCAAAACTTTGATTTATATTTTAAAGAGGGTAAAGCAGCACTTAACCCATATTTCTGGGGATGGACTCCTGAGGTTACAATTACAAACTCTAAGGGTGATACTGAATATGTAAAACATTATTCTATGGGTAGATTTGCTCACGAGTTAGCTTATGTTATGCCTGATGAAAAAACAGTTTATTTAAGTGATGATGGTACAAATGGAGCTTTATTTATGTTTATTGCTGATGAAGCAAGGGACTTAAGTTCTGGTAGATTATATTCTGCAAAATTATCTCAAAAAAGTGATAAAAATGGTGGTGCTTTTGATATTACTTGGATAAATCTTGGTAAAACTGATGATGCAACTATTAGAAAAGCTATTGAAAAAAGACTTTCATTTGAAGATATATTCTCTTCTGTTACTCCAGATGGTGCTACATGTCCAAGTGGATTTACATCAATCAATACAACTGCAGGTCATGAGTGCTTAAAAGTTAAACCTGGAATGGGAATTATTGCTTCAAGATTAGAATCAAGAAGATTTGCTGCTTTAAGAGGTGCAACTACTGAGTTTAGAAAAAAAGAGGGAATCACATTTGATAAAACTAATGGAAATGTTTATCTAGCAATGTCAAGAATTCAATATGGTATGGAAGATTTTGCAAAAAAAGGTAAGAAAAATGATAAATATGATATTGGTGGGAATAATGACATCAAACTTCCATTAAATAGTTGTGGTGGAGTTTATAAACTTCCTGTTGGAATTGCAAAAGACTCTAAAGGTCTTGCAATTGATTCTAAAATGGTAATAACTTCAATGTCTGGTGAAGTTATGGGTGAGATGAAATCATATCCTGAAGGTGGTGAGTTTGATGGAAACAAATGTGCAGTTGATAAAATTGCAGAGCCAGATAACTTAACATTTATTGATAACTCAGATATCCTAATTATAGGTGAAGATACAGGTGCTCACCAAATTGATTATATCTGGGCTTATAATGTTAAAACTAAAGATATCACTAGAATCTTAACTTCTCCATATGGTTCTGAAACAACTTCTCCATTTTGGTATCCAAATATTGGTGGAAATGCCTATATGACTACAGTTATTCAACATCCATTTGGTGAATCTGATAAAGACAAAAAAGATTCAGCAGCAGATACTGAATCTTGGATTGGTGTAGTTGGACCATTCCCTGCATTTAAATAAATATATTTAAAACCTAAGGGGATTTTCCCTTAGGTTTTTTATTTCTAACTATTTTAAACTAAGGCACAACTAAATGTTAAAAAAACAACTTATTATTTTAATACTACTAAATAGCTATCTTTTTTCCCTTGAGGTAGATTTATTACAAAACAAACTATTAAATTCTTCACCATATATTACTTCTCAATGTTATACAAAAACAAAAGATGATAAAAACTTATTACATAATCCATGTTATAGCTGTCATTCAAAAAATAAAGAACCAAACTATACTATGGGTGATGATGATTTACAAGAAGCTTACGATTTTCCAGGGCCTGCTTTAAAAAATCCTTGGACAAACCTTTTTAAAGATAGAACAAAAGAGGTTTCAAAAATTAGTGATAAAGAGATTTTAGATTATATAAATAAAAGCAATTATATTAAAAATAATAAAATTATATTAAAAGAAAAACTAAAAAATATCCCTAAAAATTGGGATTATAATAAAAATTCTAAATGGGATGGGTATATTCCTGATTGTTATTTTAATTTTGATAATGAGGGTTTTGATAAAAATCCAAATGGTGAGTATACAGCTTGGAGGTCTTTTGCATATAGACCATTTCTAGGAACATTTTGGCCTACAAATGGAAGCACTGATGATGTGATTATTAGACTTGGTAAAGATTTTAGAGTAAATGAAAATGGAAAGTTTGATAAAGAGGTTTATAAATTAAATCTTTCTATTGTTGAATCTTTGATTAAACAAGCTGACGTAAAAATTGATGCAACAGATGAAAACAAATATGGTTTTGATATGAACCAAAATGGAAAATTTGATATTGCAGAAAAAATTGTATTTAAATGGAGCCAACCAAAATATGATAATGAAACTTTTAAAATTTCAGGTTTCTCAATGACTTATGTTGGAAAGGCTAAAAAACTTCTTGAAGAAAATAAAGTGATGATAGCACCAGGTCTTTATCCAATTCAAACAGAATTTCTACACACAGTTAGATATATTGGTATTGATAAAGATGAAAAAATAGTTATGACTCCACGTATGAAAGAGCTTAGATACGGGAAAAAAGTTAGGTGGCATTCATATAGTGAACTTAAAAATCTAGGTCTTTCAAAACTAAAAGGAAAAAATGATAATCCAGATAGGTTAGATCAATTTTTAGGGGACTTTGAAGTTGGTATATATAATGCCTTAGGATGGAAATATCAAGGTTTCATTGAAGATGCAGAAGGTGAGCTTAGACCTCAAAGTTATGAGGAAACACTATTTTGTATGGGATGTCATAACAATATTGGAGCAATTGCTGATTCTACCTTTGTTTTTCAAAGAAAATTAGAGGGTAATAGTTTTCAAAATGGATGGTATCATTGGAGTCAAAAAGGGCTTGAGGGGATAACAGATAGATTACTAAAAAATGGTGATACTGAGTATGTGCAATATTTAAAAGTAAATAATGCTGGGGATGAGTTTAGACAAAATAAAGAGATTATGGAAAAGTTTTTTGTTAAAGGCTGGGAAGAAGATAAAGAAAATATTCAAAAAGATTTAGATGAAAAGTTAGAAAATCCACATGCTTATCAAAAACAGTATTGGAAGTTAAAAGAAAAAGAGATTGAAAAATTAAAAAGGGATATTGCTTATTTGATAATGCCAACTGCAAAAAGGGCTCTACAACTTAATAAAGCATATAAAGTAATTGTTGATGAACAAAGTTTTTCTTTAGGAAGAGAAGCCCATGTTAAACCTATAATAAATGTACATAAACAAGTAAGTGATGGTCAAGAAACTAAGTTACAGAAAGTGTTAAATGAGTAATCTAATTTATTTTAGATTACTTGCTTTTACTACAGATTTATTTAAAGCTTTTAGAAGATTATCAATATCTTCTAAGGTTTGTGAATAATGTATTGAAATTCTAATCCAACCTGGCTTTTGTTTAATCTCTTCTTTAGTGTTAAAGCCTAATAAATCGTGTCCATAAGGTCCCGCACAAGAACAACCTGCTCTTGTTTGAATTCCATCATTTTCAGAAAGCCTTTCACAGATATCATATGGATTTATATCTTCAATATTAAAAGAGATAATCCCAATATTTTTTGAATCAAGATTCCCGTAGATTTTTATATTTGGGATTTTCTTTATCTCTTCTAAGAAGTGATTTAGTAACATATTCTTTTGGTCACAAATAAACTCAAAACCAATCTCATTTCTAAGCTTATATGCTAGTGCTGCACGAATTAGTTGTAATATTCCCGGTGTTCCAGCTGTTTCTCTAGTTGTAATCTCTTTTTCATACTCTTGCATTTGTGAGTTTACATATGAAACTGTACCACCACCTGCGAAAGATGGAGCAAGGGAATTGTCAATTAAAGAGTTCCTAACAACTAAGATACCACAACTACCAGGACCTCCTAAAAGTTTGTGGGGAGAGATAAATAAGGCATCATATAGTTCACAAGGGATATTCATATATGGACTGCTTGCCGCTGCATCAAAACAAACTGTTGCACCGTAAAGTCTAAGTAATCTTGAAATCTCTTCATAGGGTGTTACAATCCCAGTTACATTTGAAGCGATACAAAAACTTCCAATTATCTCTCTATGTCTATTCTCTTGTAAGATTTCCTTTAATTGTCTTAAATCAACTAGTCCATTTTTATCAAGTTGAATTCTTTTTACTTCACATAAAGCTTCTCTGTAGCTAATCTCATTTGAGTGATGCTCATAGGGACCAACAATAACTAATGGAAGCTTTTTTTTAGCCACTGTTATATTAAATCTTTTTAATGTTGCAGGTGGGATATATATTCCAATTAATTCTTGAAATTTTTTAATAGCAGCTGTTGCTCCACAACCACCAGGGATAATAGAAAATTCATCATTCAATTCTAATGAGTTTTTTAAAGATTCTAAGGCTTCATTATAATATTGATTTGTAATGTTGGCATTAGCAGATTCTTTTGAGTGAGTATTTGCGTAAGTTTCTAATACATCTCTAATTCTATTCTCTACTTGTCTAAATCCAAGTCCCGAGGCTGTATAATCAAAGTACTCTTTTTTGCTTTTGCCAATGGTGTTATATCTTATAAAATCTAATACATTTGTATTTTCATCAAAAAATGGTCTAAAAATATCTTTTTTCATGTAATAATTTTAACTTATTTTTATTATAGATAATATTAATAAACCTAGGAGTTTTAACTCCTAAGATTTATTTTGCTTTAGTTAATAAAAAGTCTCTAAAGTTTGAAAACTCAGAATTTTGGTAGTCTATGACTAAATTTTCTATAGTTTCATTTACTTTATTCAATGGAAATTTTATACCAGTTTTTTTGTTAAACTGTGAATTAGCACCTTCTAAAAATCCACCAACTAGAAGTTCAAACCCTTCAGTCATAACCCCTTCCTCATCTCTTGTTTTTGTTCCCATAAGTCCAATATCAACGATATGTGGATGGGCACATGAGTTTGGACATCCGTTTACACTTATGGTTACTCTTTCACTAAACTCAGGAAATTTTGTTTCCAAGTGTTCAACTAGATTTTTAGCAACACCCTTTGTTTCAGAGATTGCAAATTTACAAAAATCAAGTCCTGTACAAGCTTGAATTCTTGCTTTAAAATTAGATGGGAATGGTGAAATAGCAACTTTTTCTAATTCATCAGCCATATCTTTTGCATTTTGTGATGGCACATCAGTTATTACAATATTTTGAGTAACTGTTGCTTTTAACGCTTTTGCATCATACTTTTCAAAAATAGAAATTAAGTTGTTTAATCCATCTAAACCAATATGTCCAGAATTTAAAGCACATCCAATAAAACTTGAACCTTCAATTTTTGATTCATGAATACCAAAATGTTCTCTATATTTTGAGTGTGTATATTCAATCTCTTTTGGCGTTTTGATTTCAAAATCAATATTTTCTTTAAGAGTATCAACAAACTTTTCTAATCCCCAAAATTCAATTAGGTGACCAAGTCTAGCTTTTGTTCTTTTTTCTCTTAATCCATGGTCTCTATAGATTCTAGTAATCTCTTGTGTTAAAGGAATAATTTGCTCTTCAGTTACATATCCAATATGCTCAGCAACTCTTCTATTTGAAGCTAAACCTCCACCAACGCTTACAGCAAATTCAATTTCTCCATTTTCTTTTTTAACTGCATTGAAACTTACATCTTGCATCTCATGGTGCATACAGTTTTTAGAACATCCATTCACACCAACTTTATATTTTCTTGGAAGATTAGAAAATTCTCTATTCCCTTTGAAAAATGCGTTTAAGTTTTCAACAATATGTGTAACATCAGCTATCTCTTCATGGTCAATGCCATTTACTGGACAAGAAACAACATTTCTTGGTACATCCCCTGCTGCAAAAATTGAACTTAATCCAACAGTCTCAAGTAATCTAAATACTTCTGGTAAATCTGCAACTTTTATAAAGTGAAACTGTAAATCTTGTCTTGTTGTAAAATCAGCAGTTCCCCTTGCGTGTTTTTCACAAATTTCAGCCATAACTTTTAGTTGAGGTAAAGTTAATTCTCCCCCTATAAGTTTAACCCTAAGCATAAAATACAAGGTATTATCATCTTCCCCTTGTAGATTTTTATTTTGTGTGTACATTCCATACCATTTAAATCTATCAATATCTTCAGGGTCTACTTCTTCACCAGTTTGGGCATATCTATGGATGTCCTTGATTACATCAAGTCCATCCTTTTCTTTTTTTATTCGCTCAACACGTTGAGCTTTTGTTTCTTTCTCTGCCATTGATTTATCCTAAAATCTCTTTACAACCCCACTCAGGGAAGTTCTTTCTAATATATGCATTTAACTCAATCTCTGCTTGAGTATAAACTTTTTTCTCTTCTTCTAAATGTGCAAAGCCTTCAATAGAACTCACAATCATACCAGCACCAACAGTAGAATTAGTATATTTGTCAATAATAATAAAACTTCCTGTATATCTATTCTCATGATATGGGTCTACTGCTATTTCTCTATCTAAAGATACAGTAACTTTTGCTATATCATTTAAAGCAAGTTCATTTGCATCAACCTCTTCAAATGTATTAATATTCTTTTTAAACTCTATTGAATTAAATGCTCCATTTAATACTGATGTAGCTCTTTTAATTACATAGTTTTGGTTTAACTTTAATGGAGTCTCATCCATCCATACTACCATTGCTGATAAATGATTAGATACTTTAGGAATATCATCTGATTTTACAATCATATCCCCTCTTGAAATATCAATCTCATCTTCAAGTGTAATAGTTGTTGCCATTGGAGCAAATGCAGTTTGAATAGTTTCAACTTGCTCATCTTTTCCAATTGGTCTTAAATCTTTAATATCATTAGATACTATTGATTTAACTTTAGATGTTTTTCTTGATGGTAATACAGTAATTTCATCTCCAACACTGATACTTCCACTTGCAATAGTTCCAGAAAACCCTCTAAAGTTTAAGTGTGGTCTTATTACATATTGAACTGGCAATCTAAATGAATCAGATTCATCCTTATGAATTGGCGTAGTATCAAGAATCTCCATTAAAGGTTTATCTTTATACCAAGGTGCTTTAGGAGAGTTTGTTAATATATTATCTCCATCAAGTGCAGAAATAGGAATAAATTGAATATTTAAATCTCTATTATGAGGTAGGTATTCAATAATCTCTTTATAATCTGCTTTGATTTTTTCAAACACATCTTCTGAAAAATCAACTAAATCCATTTTATTAATAGCAACTACTAGGTTTTTAATCCCTAATAAAGATGCAATATATGAGTGTCTTTTAGTTTGAGTTAAAATACCTTGTCTTGCATCAACAAGAATAATTGCTAAATCTGCTGTTGATGCTCCTGTTGCCATATTTCTTGTATATTGTTCATGACCTGGAGTATCTGCAATAATAAATTTTCTTTTATCAGTTGAGAAAAATCTATAGGCAACATCAATTGTAATACCTTGTTCTCTCTCACTTGCTAATCCATCAACTAAAAGTGCTAAGTCAATTTTATCACCAGTAGTTCCACTTTTTTTACTATCTTTTTCAATAGAAGCTAATTGATCTTCAAAAATCATCTTTGAATCATAAAGTAATCTTCCTATTAGTGTAGATTTACCATCATCAACACTTCCACAAGTTATAAATCTAAGAATCTCTTTATTCTCATGCTCTTTTAAATATTGTTCTATATTTGTTGCTATTAAATCTGATTGATGTGCCATCTTAAAAATACCCTTCTTGTTTCTTTTTCTCCATTGATGCATCACCATCACTATCTATTAATCTTCCTTGTCTTTCACTTGTTGTACAAACTAACATCTCTTGAATGATTTCAGGTAATGTTGTTGCTTCAGAGTTTACTGCTCCAGTTAGAGGATAACATCCAAGTGTTCTAAATCTAACTTTTTCTTTTTTAGCTGTACGTCTTAGCTCTTCAGGCATTCTCTCATCATCAACCATGATTTTTGTACCCATATATTCAACTACTTCTCGCTCTTTTGAGAAGTATAAATCAGGAATATCAATATTTTCTAAATAGATATATTGCCAAATATCTAATTCTGTCCAGTTAGACAATGGGAATACTCTAATTGATTCACCTTGAGTATGTTTTCCATTATAGATATTCCAAAGTTCAGGTCTTTGGTTTTTTGGATCCCATCTATGGTTTTTATCTCTAAAAGAGTAAATTCTCTCTTTTGCTCTAGATTTTTCTTCATCTCTTCTTGCTCCACCAAATACTGCATCAAACTTTTGGATATTTAGTGCATTTTTTAAACCTTCTGTTTTCATAATATCTGTATGTAAAGCAGATCCATGTTCAAAAGGTGAAATATCCATTTCAATTCCTTTTGGGTTTGAGTAAACGATTAATTCCATACCTACTTCTTTAGCACGTCTATCTCTAAACTCTATCATCTCTTTAAATTTCCATTTTGTATCCACATGCATTAATGGAAGTGGCGGAGGTGCTGGGTAAAAGGCTTTTTGTAGCAAGTGTAACATCACTGAAGAATCTTTACCTACACTATAAAGCATACCAGGGTTACTAAACTCTGCTACTACTTCTTTCATTATGTGCATTGATTCTGCTTCTAGTTGTTTTAGGTGTGTTAGTCTTTCTTGACTTATATTAATTTCATTCATATCTATAATTCCGTTAATTTTTTATTTTGCGTGTAAACCACACTCTTTGTGTTCTGGGTTTTCCCACCACCATCTACCAGCTCTTATATCTTCACCAGGTTTAATGGCTCTGGTACAGGGTGCACATCCAATACTTGGAAAACCTTGGTCATGTAGTTTGTTATATGGAACATTATTTGCTTTAATGTAATCCCATACATCCTCTTCACTCCAGTTTATAAGTGGGTTTACTTTGATAACTTCAAAGTTTTCATCCCATTCAACAACTGGCATATCTACTCTTGTCACACTTTGTGTAGCTCTTAATCCTGTAATCCAAACTTTTAAAGGTTTTAAAGCTCTTTTTAGTGGTTCAATCTTTCTAATACCACAGCATCTTTTTCTGTTTTCTATACTTTCAAAGTGCCCATTTATTCCTTGAGTTGAATACAACTCTTGCACATCATCATTTAAAGGGAAAAAAACATTTATTTTTACCCCATATTTTAGATTTGTTGCATCCATTACATCATAGGTTTCAGGGTGTAATCTTCCTGTATCTAGAGTAAATATATTTGCATTTTTGTCAATTTTTAACATTAAATCAGTTAAAACTTGATCCTCTGCACCTAAACTACTTGATAAAGCTGTTTTGTCTTTGTACTCATTTATGAAGTACTCTAAAATCTCACTTGCCTCTGCTCTTGCAAACTTCTCATTTAATACGTTAATCTCATGCATATCTATTACCTATATTTATTTTTTATCAAATTTGATAATCTGGTTCCTGTACTTTCCCAAAAGAGATCTTATTCCAAGCTCTTTCATGAAAGTAGTATAGGGCCATTTTTGTAAATAGTTCTATTGAACCAATTGACGCGGCCATAGTAAGGTTACCAGTTATAAAATAGGAGATGATTATAGTATCAAGTGTTCCGACAGTTCGCCAAGAGACAGTTTTAGCAATGGATCGTCTTGCCTTTTCTGCCATTTTTACCTCTCAAACTAAATGTTTATATGAGAGGATGAGTTTTTACTCATCGTCATATAATCCTGAACTTAAATATCTCTCACCTGTGTCACAAAGAATTGTAACAATCGTTTTACCTTTGTTTTCTGGTTTAGAAGCTATTCTTGTAGCTGCTAAAACATTTGCACCTGCTGAAATTCCAACTAATAAACCTTCAGTTTTTGCTAATTCTCTTGAAGTTGCAATTGCATCTTCATTTGAAATTTTAACAATCTCTTCAAATAAATCAGTATTTAATACATCTGGAACAAATCCTGCACCAATACCTTGAATTTTATGTGGACCTGGCTTACCACCACTTAAAACTGGAGATGCTTCAGGCTCAACCGCAACAACTTGGATATCTGGGTTATGTTGTTTTAAAACTTCACCAATACCAGTAATAGAACCACCTGTACCAATAGCTGCAACTAAGATATCAATTTTTCCATCAGTATCTGCAAGAATCTCTTTTGCAGTTGTTTTTCTGTGGATATCTGGGTTTGCACCATTTGCAAATTGTTGTGGAATAAATGAATTTGCTGTTGTTTCAGCTAATTCATTTGCCTTATCAATTGCACCTTTCATCCCTTTTTCTGGCTCAGTTAATACAAGCTGGGCACCTAAAGCTTTTAAAAGTTTTCTTCTTTCAATACTCATTGATGATGGCATTGTAAGGATTAATTTAATTCCTAAACCAGCACAAACTGAAGCTAAAGCAATACCAGTATTTCCTGATGTTGGCTCAATTACAGTTGTTGATTCATTGATTAGACCTTGCTCTAAAGCAGTTTTAATCATATTTGTACCAATTCTATCTTTTACAGAGTGAGTAGGGTTCATAAACTCACATTTTCCAAGAACAGTTGCACCTGATTCTTTACTAGCTTTGTTTAATTTTACCAGTGGTGTATTTCCAATTAATTCTGTAACGTTTTCTGCAAATTTCATTTTATATCCTTATAATTTGTCCCAAATTTTAAGGGACCTTTTTCATATCTTTCTACTTTTTATCAGTGGATATAAAATCCACTTAAAAGTAGCAAATTCTAAAGAGAACAACGAGTTGTTCTTCTCACCTAGATACTGTAATGTAAAAATTCGTTATATTTATCTTGATAATCATCAAGTTGAGCCAAAGAGATATTAAAAATCTTCTTAGTATTTTCTTTTGCTTCGTCAAAAAATATGTTCAAAATAGGGTTTTCAGTGCTACTATCAATAACTTTTAAATCACCCTCTAAAGCAATTAAAATATCTTTTACTAAAATATCTTTTGGTTCTTTTGCCAAAATATAACCACCTCTTGCACCTCTAATACTTCTTACAAGTTCTGCTCGTCTTAGTTTACTAAGCAGTTGTTCTAAGTAGTTTTGAGGAATATTAGCACTTGAAGATATCTCTTTGATTTGAACTGGAGTATCTTCTTTGTGCTTACTAAGTTGGTACATAGCTGTTAAACCATATACCCCTTTTGTTGAAATCAGTGGCATAATTAAACCTTTTTAGCTTAATGCTTGCTCTAAATCTTCAATTAAATCTTGTGGATCTTCTAATCCAATAGATAACCTAATTGTAGTCGGATTAATACCAGCATCTTTTAACTCACTTTCAGTCATTTGAGAGTGAGTTGTTGAAGCTGGGTGTACAATAAGTGATTTAGAATCACCAATATTTACAACTACACTAAATAACTTCGCTGAATCAATTACTTTTTTAGCAGTTTCAAAATCTGCTACTTCAAATGAGATAAGACCTGATGCCTTACCATCTTTAAAATATTTTTGTGCTTTTTCATAATATGGACTTGATTCTAATCCTGGGTAATTTACCGATTTTACTTTTGGATTAGCTTCTAAAAATTTAGCAACTGTTAATGCACTATTAGAATGTTTTTCCATTCTAATACCTAAAGTCTCAATTGTTTGTAACAATAACCAAGAGTTATGAGGAGATTGACAAGCTCCAATATCTCTTAATAAGTTTAGTCTAATTCTTAGACAAAAGTTTGGTAGAGGAACATCTACATAAACTAAACCATGGTATGAAACATCTGGCTCTACAAAGTGATAATATCTTTTTGAATTCTCTTTAAAAAACTCTGCTAAACCATCTCTTTCAACAATAATTCCACCAATTGCTGAACCTTGACCATTTGTATATTTTGAAGTTGAGTGAACAACTACATCTACACCCCATTTAATTGGGTTAAACAACGCAGCACTTGCTACTGTATTATCACAAATAGTTAAAACACCATTTCTTTTTGCAATCTCTACAATTTTCTCTACATCTGCAATAGCAATTTGAGGGTTTGATAAAGATTCAAAGAAAATAGCTTTTGTATTTTCATCAATTTGTTCTTCTAAATCAGAGGCAT
The DNA here is from genome assembly GCF_005771535.1 of Arcobacter arenosus. Lineage (NCBI taxonomy): Bacteria > Pseudomonadati > Campylobacterota > Epsilonproteobacteria > Campylobacterales > Arcobacteraceae > Arcobacter > Arcobacter arenosus. The sequence continues at coordinate 35,663 of NZ_VANU01000002.1, read as the reverse complement.
CTGCACTTTTAAATACTTTTGTTGAGATTCCAAATCTTTTTAAAGTATAAGTTAAAAGTGTAACTGCTCCACCATAAAGCTTATCAGAGATTAATACATTATCTCCAGCTTCTGCTACATTTGCAACAGCATAAAAAATAGCAGATTGTCCAGAAGCTACACAAATAGCCGCTGCACCACCTTCTAATTGTGCAAATCTTTGTTCTAATACATCAGTAGTAGGGTTTGTTAATCTAGAATAGATTGAACCTAACTCTTTTAATGCAAATAAATTTGCTGCATGTTCAGCATCTCTAAATGCATATGCAGTTGTTTGAGCAACAGGTACATTCATTGTTCCCCATCCCTCTTTATTGTTATATCCACCATGAACTGCAATAGTTTCTTTTCTCATATATCCCTCCATTTACCTTTTGTAAAGTCTATTATTTTAATTCTTATTGAAATTGTATAGTATTTTAAAATAAATGTCAAGTAATTTGATAAAAAATATTAAAATTACCTATTTAATGGTGTTTATAGGGGATATAATAATACTTTATTAAATTAGTATAGTATAAAAATAGATCATAAAAACTCAATATTAATAGTTGAGATTTATCAAATAATAAGGTTGCATATGCAATAGTTGTATATACAATTAAAGGTTTTATATGGAAATTACTTTACAAAAATCTATTGGATTTAAAATAAATAAAGTCGCAAACAATTTAAATAGCTTATTTAATCAAATTCTATTACCCTTTGATATAGCAATTGAACAAAGGGTTACATTAGAGATTATATCTCAAGAAAAAGAGGCTACATTAACAAAAATCTCAAACACTTTATCAAAAGATAAAACTACTATTAGTAGAACATTAAGAACATTAGAAAAAAAAGAACTTATAAAAAAAGTATTAAGTAATGATGATAAAAGAGTAAGTTTTATTATATTGACAAAAAAAGGTGAAGAGACATTAAAAGCTTCTCAAAATATTACACATAAGTTTAGGGAATCTCTTGTTTCAAAGCTAGATGAAAAAGAGATGGATACACTTTTCAAACTTTTAAATAAAGTTGATGAGGGTGTAAGGGATTACGAATAATGAAAAAAGCAATAAATCATATTTATTTAATTATATTATTATCGATACTCTCTTCTGTTGCTCCCATTGCAACTGATACTTATATCCCCTCAATTCCTGATATAGCAGAAGCATTTCATGTTGGTATTGAAAAAATTGAGATTACCTTATCAATTTTTTTGATAGGTTTTTCTGTTGGACAAATTTTTGGTGGACCAATGTCAGATAGATTAGGAAGAAGAAAAAGTTCACTTTTTGGTCTTTTAGGGTTTGCACTTTTTAGTTTTGTTATGATTTTTAGTGCAAATGTTTATCAATTATGGATTTTTAGATTTATTGAAGCTTTTTTTGGAGGAATAGTAGTTGTTAATGCAATGGCAACTGTAAGGGATAGATTTCATGGTCAAGAAGCTGCAAAGGTTTTATCATTAATTGGTACAATTAGAAGTATAGCTCCACTTATAGCTCCTGCAATTGGTTCATTGATTATACATTTTTATTCATGGGAAGCTGTATTTTTATTTTTGACTTTTTATGCTTTGATTGTGGCTTTTTTAGTTTATAAAGATTTAGATGAAAGTTTTACCTATGTGAAACAAAGTATTTATCATTCTTATAAAATAGTCCTTAGCCATAAAACAGCAATGAAAGCAATGTTAACTTTATCTTTAGGGTTTTCAGGATTTTTTATTTTTATTTCCAAATCCTCTTTTATCTTTATTGAACATTATGGGATATCAACTGACCATTTCCCTTTCTTTTTTGGGTTTAACTTTGTGATATTGATTGCAATGATAAGAGTGAATTTATATTTTTTAAAAACAAACACACCTTTATTTTTAATCAAAACAAGTTTAATTATTCAAATAATTATTGCAATTTTATGGGCTTTAACTGCTGATATTCAAACCCTACCTTTAACAATGGCTTTAATGGCGGGTTATATGAGTATGATGGCATTTATATTTGGTAATTGTATGGCTTTAGCATTGGAACATTTTAAGAAAAACGCAGGAGTTGCCTCTGGTGTAGTTGGTGTTTTACAATTTGGTTTAGGTGCCATTATTTCATCTTTGGGGGTTTTATCCCATGGTGAGTCACTTGTACCAATTGGAACTAGTTTAGCATTTATCTCATTTGTAGCGTTTTTAATTATAAGAGGCTACAAAAAATAGGAGTTTTTTATGGAATTATTAAATTTAACTATGAGTTGGATTGGATTTTCAGTACTTTTCATTTTTATTATTGGATACTATTTTATTGCAAATGAAGAAAAGTATGAAATTGATAAATCTGTTCCAGCTTTGTTTATAGGTATTGTCTCATTTATATTAATCGCAATTTATTATTACATGAATGGATTAAATATCCATCATGTCCATGATGAGGCAGAAGCTGTTATCTTAGAGATAGCAGAAATCGTATTTTTTCTTTTTGTTGCAATGACATATATTGAATCCTTGATTCATATGGGTGTTTTTGATAGTTTGAAATATAATTTAATCTCAAAGGGGTTTACATATAGAAAACTTTTTTGGGTTACAGGATTTTTAGCATTTTTCATTTCTCCTATTGCTGATAACCTTACAACCGCTCTTATACTTTCTACTGTTTTAATCACTATTGAAAAAACTAAAAAAGAGTTTTTAGTTCCAGGGGCTATTAATATTGTTGTTGCTGCAAATGCTGGTGGGGCTTGGTCCCCTTTTGGTGATATTACTACTTTAATGGCATGGACAGCAGGAAAAGCACACTTTGTAGATTTTTTATTTTTATTTCCCTCTTCTATTATAGGTTATTTAGTTACGGCATTTTTACTTTCAAGGGTCGTACCTGATACAAAACCTCATTTTGACCCTGATAAAGAGGAAAAACCAAAAATGAAAGAGGGTGCTACAAATATTATCTTCTTAGGAATAATAACTATTATTTGTGCTGTAATCTCCCATCAAGTTTTAGATTTCCCTGCTATGTGGGGTATGATGTTTGGTTTAGTACTTTTAAAACTACACTCATATAAATTAACAAAAAGATTTGGGAAAGAGCATTTTAATGTTTTTGAATCAATGGCAAAAATTGAAAACAATACCCTTTTATTTTTCTTTGGTATCTTAGCAGCAGTTGGAGCTTTATATTTTATAGGATGGTTAAGTTTAGCTTCAATTGTTTATCAAGAAGATTATTTAGGGCCAACAATGGCAAATATTGGTGTTGGTTTTTTATCTGCTTTAGTTGATAATGTTCCTGTTATGTCTGCAATTTTAAAAGCAAATCCCAATATGGATCTTTCAAATTGGATGTTAGTTACTCTTACTGCTGGTATTGGAGGTTCTTTAATCTCTTTTGGTAGTGCGGCAGGTGTTGGAGTTATGGGAAAATTAAAAGGTATATACACCTTTGGATCACATTTAAAATATGCATGGACAATTTTGTTAGGATATTTTGTATCTATTGCAATTTGGTATTTACAGTTTGTGGTTTTAGGCTTGAATTAAAAAACTAAATTAAAAGTAGTTTTCTACCAAAGGGTATTTTGTTTTTATTTGCACTTAATACCCATAAAACTTCATAAGATGGTGGGATTTTTGGAAAAATTCCTTCACCATCTGTAAAATACAAAACCATTGAACTCATTGGAAGATTTGCATCAATAAACTCAAATACTGGTCTATAATCAGTCCCTCCACCACCTTTTAATGGAAAATCTAATTTATCACCACCTCTAAAACTATAATGACCTTGAACCTTTGCATCTGCAATTATAAGTTCAATAGAAATAGCAGGAAAGTTTTGCATAATAGATTTAAACTCTTCTGTAAAAAGACCTAGTAATTCCTCTTTGATACTTCCAGAAGTATCAATTGCCACAACAAGACTTAGTGTATCACTAGTAAGACTTGGCAGGGCAATTCCCCTATGGATATGTTTTTTATTTGGGGGCATAAAAGCATAGTTGTTTCTCATATGTTTATTGATTGCATTATAAAGTTCAAATCGCCAATCGATATTATTAGCTTTCATTTTTTTTGTAAATCTTTCAAAACCACTTGGCATTAAAGATTTTCTTTGGGCTACTTCTTTTGCAAGTGTTGCGGCATATTCCCAGTTTTCTTCATCTTTTTCATCTAGTTCGTGTTTTATTTTATCCATATTTCTAAATATAGAATTTTTAAGTTCTTCATTTGAATTTATTAAACTATTATCACTTTTTTCATATTTTTCATCAAAGGCATTTGTCCCTTGAAGTTCAACTTCCTCTTTTAGTTTTTCATAAATCTCTTCAGAATACATATTTTTAAATTCTTTATTATAATTAGCACCTTTAGGGATTTTTAGACCACTTTTTTTTAGAAGATTATTGATTGCAAAATCAGTTGCAAGTTGCCAAAGCATACCTTTTCTATTTAATTTTCTTTGTTGATGGGATAAGATATGGTGCATAACACAATTTGTAAGAATAAATTTTAATTCATCTTTTGAACAAGATTCTATAAATGCAGGGTTGTATTTAAACCTAACACCATTACTTGCGTAATAATTAATCTGTTCATCTTCTTCATGTTTTAGCCTTGAAGCTAACATTCCAAAATATGGATGTTGGGTTGTTAGTTGGCTTTTTGCTTTTACTAAAAGGGTATTTGCATCCATAATAAATGGAACTCTTAATGTAATAGTTTATTAAAGTTTTTTAACCACAATGGCCAGTTTTTTAGATAGTCAACTTCAATATTTCTTTGCCTTAAATCTTGGACTATCATAACAGCAAATTCACCTGGAAGTTTTAGAGTATAAGATATAAGATTGTTTAGTTCATCTGTTGAAGATTCCTCATCTATTCTCATAGATAATGAGGTACATAAAATATGTAATGCAGAGGTTTCAGTGGGAACATCTTCACAGGTTCCATTTAAAATCTCATCCATATTTGGCAAAGATTTTTCAACAGCTTTAAATGCTAAAAATGAAGCAGCTAACTCTTCTCCTATAGCACCTGCTATCATTGTTAAGAGTAATTCATCTATAGGCTTTGATAATAAGATTTCATTTACATACTCCCAAGTTCTTGGTGTTGCAAAGGCTTTTTCATCGTTTTGAGTATTAAATGTAAAAAGTGCATCGGGTCTATAAGATATAAATGCTAATATTGAAGTATCAATATTGTTTTGTTTTGCCCATATTTGCCAATCTTCTACATATGGTTCCATTTCAAGGTGTACAAATCTGTTTGCAAGAGGCGAAGCCATTCTAAATACTACACCTCTATCACTTTCTCTATTACCTGCTGCAACTATTGACCAACCATCAGGGAGATGATATTCCCCAATTTTTCTATCAAGTATTAGCTGATAGGCTGATGCTTGAACCATTGGTGCAGCTGTGTTTAATTCGTCTAAAAATAAAATTCCCTCTTTTATTGTACCATCGGGTAAAAATGAAGGGGGAGCCCAAACTGCAGAGTCATTGTTTGAATTGAAAAATGGAATACCTCTTAGGTCTGTAGGATCAAGTAGGGAAAGTCTTAAATCTATACAGTCAATACCTTTGTCCTTTGCAATTTGGGCTACGATGGATGATTTTCCAATACCAGGAGGACCCCACAAAAAAATAGGAATTTTTCTACTTACAAGATGTGAAATGGCGTGCTTTGCACTTTTGGGGGTCATAAAATTCCTTAATATTGGACTAAGAGTGTGTTTGCAAAAAGTGTACCAATGGTTTTAAAAAACTCATATTTACATTAAAAATTGTATAATCAGATTTTATAAAGAAAGGTATATATTGAAAATTGCAATTGTTGGTGCAGGTGCAGCGGGGATTATAGCAGCTATTACAGCTAAAAGAGAAAACAAAAACTTAGATATTGATATTTTTGATGTGAATAATGGTATTGGGAAAAAAATACTTGCTTCAGGAAATGGAAGATGTAATATCTCTAATATTGATTGTAGAGTTGAAAACTATATAGGTGAGAATCCATCTTTTTGCTCTTATGCCCTAAAACAGTTTGATTTTAAAGCCTTTGAAAAATTTTGTAAATCAATTGGACTTTTACTTGATATAAAAGAGGATGGAAAAGTTTATCCCTTATCAAATGAAGCAAAATCTGTTGTAAGACTTTTAGAAAACACACTTGAGTCATTAGATGTGAATTTAATTTTAAATGAAAAAGTAGTAGATATAGAAAAACTAGATGAAAAGTTTTCTATAAAAACAGAAGAAAATGAGTTTAAAGAGTATGATAAGATATTAATAAGTTCTGGACTTGGTGCCGCTCCTCAACTAAAAGCCACTGAAGATGGTATGAATATCGCTTGTAAATTTGGACATAGTTTTAATATGACATATCCTTCTCTTGTTGGACTTCAAACCTCTTTTGAATACGCTTCAAAAGTACAAGGGGTAAAAAAAGAATCACAAGTTAGTTTATTTATAGATGGTCAAAAAGAGAATGAAATCTTTGGAGATGTTTTATTTACTAAATATGGAGTTAGTGGTTTTGCAATACTTGATATTTCTCAATATGCAGTTTATCCTTTATCTTTATATCAAGATGTACAAATCTCGATAAATTTATTTCCTAAACAAAATAGAAATGAAGTTTTAGGGATGATTGAATCATTGTTTAAATCTCTACCAAATCAAAATGCCTGTGAACTTCTAACAGGTATTATCTCAAATAAACTTGCCCCTGTAATATTTGAAATGAACAATATAGATAAAGATTTAAAAGCAAAAGATATAAATGCAAAACAAATAAGAGCAATTGTTAATTCACTAATAAACTTACGAATGAAAGTAACTGATACCCAAGGGTTTAAATATGCAGAAGCAAGTGGCGGTGGTATTAGAACTGATGAGGTGGATAGTAAAACATATGAGAGTAAGAAGTGTAAAGGGCTTTATTTAGCTGGAGAAGTACTTGATATAGTTGGAAACCGTGGTGGATATAATCTACAGTTTGCTTGGGCTTCAGGTTTCCTTGTTGGAAAGAACATATTTAAATAATAAAATGAATACTTTTAGAACTAAATATATTTTTCCTATTTATAATATTTTAAGAATGAAAGAATTCCATTATGAAAATGAATTCTCCAATATAAAATTTAAAATTAATCTTCAGACATATGAAGAGGGAAAAAATCATTATGATGAATGGTTAAAAGTTTTTGATACTGAGGATAAAAAGTTAGTATATGAACTTTTTGATTTAGTTAAAAAACAAGAAACAATTTATCGTTATTCGGAATCCAAAACTTTATTGGTGATAGATTTTGAAACACAATATTTTAGTAATGAAGTTGATGATATAAAAAGTTTTGAAGAAAATGAAAAAAAGTTTAATTATTCAGTGATACTAAGAAGTATTCTTGAAACATTAAATTTGATTTTGCCTTATGGATTAGGATATTACAAATATATTAGTAAAGAAAATAATTTATATCTAAGTTTACCATTTCATGAAGGAAACACAAATTTTTTTAATGGTTTTCAAGTTCATACTCCTCATGAAAAACCATATAGTTTTTCACCCTTAGTTGATTTTCGTTTGATGAGATTAAAAAAAGAAGATTTTAATCAGTTTGAAAGTGTTTTACTAAGAGTTTACGGATTAAATACAGAAAAGCTAAATCAATATTCTAGAATAATAAAACAATCTATTGATTATCTTCAATTAGCAAAAACTTTTTTAAATTCTGAACAAGTTTTTGTAACTTTAATGATTGCTATTGAAGCTATGTTTAAAAAAGAACAAGATAAAAAATTAGCTACTTATATTAAATGGATTGGAAAACTTTTACAAAAAGAAAATAATAGAGGAAAAATACATAAAGCGGTTGATGATTTTATTCCACTTAGAAATAATATAGTCCACGGAGATGAATTTCTTGATAAAAATGAGATGGATAAAAAAGTTTTAGAATTGTATGAATATGTTAGACAATGTATTTTAGCTATTATGGAAATAAATAGTAAAAAAGAATTAGTAAATTATTATGATGATTTATTTAAAGAAGTTGAGAAAGAGTATTTAGAAAAAATATCTAAAATCTCTCCTTCAAAACAATAAGTTTTTTAATCTTCCCAATCTCAAAATTTCCCACATTACAAGTAATTTTTTCATCACTCATAATCAAAGGTCTAACCTCTTTATGTGACTCTCCTTCATATGTAAAGCTGATAAGATTTCTATCCTCAATTGCTTTTTGTAAAAACCTTTTTTCTATACTCATCTTAATCTCTTTTATATTTATTTCTTTTATTCTAGTATTTTACATAATCTATACTTTTTTACACTTATTTTAGTTTTTTGAAAAAATATTTTTCGGTAAAATATAGCTGTAGAGTCCTATTTATAGTCTCTTTAGCCTTTATATAAATTTTTTTTACATTTTATTTTTTTTACATTTTTTTAACATAAACTAATCTCATATCTAAAAAAAAGGAAAAGACAATGACAAAATTTGGTTTAAAACTTTGCAAAAATCTTACTATGAGTGCACTTTTAGTTGGTGGTTTAGCAACTGGTGCAATTGCATCAAGTGTTGAAAAAATCCACTTTCTAATTCCAGGTGGAGCTGGTGGTGGATGGGATGGTACTGCTAGAGGTGTTGGTGAAGCACTTAAAAACTCTGGATTAGTTCAAGAAACATCATTTGAAAATATGTCTGGTGGAGGTGGTGGTAAAGCCATTGCTTATATTATTGAGACAGCAAAAAAACAAGAAGATACTTTGATGGTAAACTCAACACCAATTGTAATTAGGTCTTTACAAGGTGTTTTTCCACAATCATTTAGAGACTTAACATTAGTTTCTTCTGTTGTAGCAGATTTTGGTGCTTTAGTTGTAAGACCAGATTCAAAATACCAATCTTGGGCTGATTTAAAAGCTGAATTTGATAAAAACCCTAGAAAAGTAAAAGTTGCAGGTGGTAGTTCAAGGGGTTCTATGGACCATTTAGTAGCCGCACAAATTTTTAAAGCAGCGGGTGGAAATCCAAAAGCAGTTAGATATGTACCTTATGATGCAGGTGGAAAAGCATTAGCTGGTCTTTTAACTGGTGAGGTTGATGTTCTTTCAACTGGGCTTGGTGAAGTTTTAGAAAAACACAAAAAAGGTGAAGTAAAAATTATTGGTATCACTTCTGATGAAGGTGTTGATGGAATTCCAAGTTTTAAAGAAATGGGTGTAGATGCATATTTTGCAAACTGGAGAGGATTCTTTGGTGCGCCAAATTTACCACAAGAAAAAGTTGATACTTTTGTAAAGGTATTAGGTGATATGTATAAAACTCCTGAATGGGAAACTGTTAGAAAAAGAAATGGTTGGGGAAATCTTTATAAACCAGGAAAAGAATTTGAAGCTTTCTTACTAAATCAAGAAAAGGTTATTTCAGACCTTATGAAAGAACTAGGTTTCTTATAATAAATAACTTTACATACAATCCTAAAAAGAACAACTTTTATTCTTTTTAGGATTTGCTTCTTAAAGGAAGTCAACAATATAAAGGTCCCAAAAAACAGGGACTATTTTTAGGACTACAAAATGACAAAAAATGTAATAGGCTCAATATTCTTTTTAGCTTTTTCATCTTTTTACTTTTTTAATGTGTTTAGCATTAAAGAGATGCCAGGGGCTGAATGGGAAGTTATGACACCTTCAACTTTTCCTTTTTATTTAGGAATTACAGGGATAGTTGTCTCACTTCTACTTTTAGTTTTATCACTTTTAAATAAAGATAAAGACTTTTTATCAATGGATTATTTAAAAAGTTTAGATTTTAAAACCGTAGGATATTTTGTAATAGTAATGATTTTTTATGGATATACAATTAGAACTTTAGGGTTTATTATTGCAACTATTTTATTCCTAGCCGCAGGGTTTATTATCTTACAAGAGAGAAATATAAAAAGAGTATTATTAATATCAGTGGGTGTATCGGTAGGATTTTATTTATTATTAAACAATGTTTTAGGTGTTTATATTGATCCAGGAATGGTAGTAGAATATTTTATGGGAGTTGAGTAATGTTAGATGGTGTAATGCAAGGGCTTACAACTGCCCTTTCAATGTATAATATTTTGATGGTTGCCGTAGGATGTTTTGCTGGGACATTTATTGGGATGCTTCCAGGTCTAGGACCAATTTCTGCAATTGCTTTAATGATTCCTATTACTTATGGGATGGATCCCTCTTCAGGGTTAATCCTAATTGCAGGTGTTTATTATGGAGCGATTTTTGGAGGTTCAACTTCATCTATTTTAATTAATGCTCCAGGTGTTGCTGGAACGGTTGCATCATCTTTTGATGGTTACCCAATGGCAAAAGCAGGAAATGCTGGAAAAGCTTTAGCAATCGCGGCTTATGCTTCATTTACAGGTGGAACAGTTGCCGCTATTTTTTTACTTTTTGCGGCACCTGCATTAGCCTCAGTTTCATTAAGTTTCCAATCTTCTGATTATTTTGCTTTGATGGTTTTAGGTTTAACAGCAGTAGCAGCTTTTTCTGGAAAAGGAAAATTTTTAAAAGCGGCACTTATGACAATTTTTGGTTTGATGTTAGCTACTGTTGGGACAGATTCAGATTCAGGAATTGCAAGATTTACCTTTGGAAGAATGGATTTAATTGATGGTATCTCATTTTTACTTTTAGCAATGGCGGCCTTTGCTTTATCGGAAGCATTGATGAATATTTTAGAGAGTGAAGATCACAATGATGAACAAAAAGCAGAATTAAAAAAAGATATTGGTAGTTTAAAACTTACTAAAGATGAAGTAAAAGAGATGGTCCCTCCAATTGCAAGGTCATCAGTTTTAGGTTTTTTTGTTGGGGTTTTGCCAGGTGCAGGTGCTACAATTGCATCATTCCTAGCTTATGGTATGGAAAGATCATTTGCTAGTGCAAAAGAGAAATTAAAATTTGGTAGAGGTAGTATAAAAGGTTTAGCGGCTCCAGAAAGTGCAAATAATGCAGCAAGTTCGGGTTCATTTGTTCCTTTATTAACTTTAGGTATTCCAGGTTCTGGAACTACAGCAGTTATCTTAGGAGCATTAATCTCCTATGGGATTCAACCAGGTCCAACTATGTATGTGGATAATCCTGCAATTTTTTGGTCAGTAATTATCTCAATGTATATTGGTAACATTGTATTATTGATTTTAAACTTGCCATTAATTCCATATATAGCGAAGTTATTGACAATGCCAAGACAATTGTTGCTACCTTTAATTATATTTTTCTCTTTAGTTGGAGTTTATTTAGTAACATTTAACAATTTTGATATTTATATGATGACATTGTTTGCTGTTGTTGCTTTATTTTTAAGGATTATTGACTTTCCAATGGCTCCAATGATTTTAGGATTTATTTTAGGTGGAATGATGGAAGATAATTTAAGAAGGGCTTTAACTATTAGTGATAGTTCTTTTTCTTTTCTTTGGGAAAGACCAATTACTTTGTCAATCTTAGTTTTAACAATCATAATTTTATTCATGCCAGTTATAAGTGAACTTTTAGCTAAAATGAGAAATAAGAAAGAGGCTTAATCTAAGTCTCTTTTTTTTAAAAGAGGGTGATTTATGGATAAGTTTAAACAATTTACAGTTTTATATATTGAAGATGATGAAGGTGTTAGAACAGTAAACTCACGTTTCCTTTCTCGTATGTTTAATGAACTTTATGAGGCTAAAGATGGAGAAGAAGGATATGAACTTTATAAAAAATGTCATCCTGATATTATCCTAACTGATATAAATATGCCTAAACTAGATGGTATATCTCTTGCAAAAAAAATAAGAAAAGAAGATAAAAATACAAAAATTATAATCTCAACTGCATATAGTGATAAAGAGTATCTTCTTGAAGCAATTGAGTTAAATTTAGAGAAATATATAATTAAACCATTAAACAGTAGAAATTTACTTCCAGCTTTAACAAAGGCAGTTGAAGGATTAGAAGATGAAAAAAATGTCAAAATAGAATTATGTGAAAACTTTTATTTTGATAATAAAACCTCTTTATTTTATTTAGATGATAAAGTTCTTGAGATGACAAAAAAAGAGTTGTTATTTTTAAAACTTTTGGTTTTAAACAAAAATAGAGTGGTTTCATATGAAGAGATAGAAAGATTTGTTTGGGGTGATGAGTATATGAGTTTAAACTCCTTAAGAACAACAATTGGATTTTTGAGAAAAAAAATACCATTTAATTGTATTAAAAACATTTCAAATATGGGGTATAAATTAAAGCTTGAAAAATAAGTACAAAAAAGATGTAGAGGTTAGTGTAAAGAAAACCGCTTTACTTGGTTCTACAATAATTATTCTAATTGTTGCTACAGTTATTGGTTCAAGTCTTATAAAGACAGAATATAACAATTTCAAATTACATATAAAAAATTTTAAAAATACACTAATAGAGAGGGAAAAATTTTATATAAAAACTTCTGTAGAAAATATCAAAAATGATATTGAATTTGAAAAAATCTCTATTTTAAATAATAAAAAACAAAGAATTAAAAATCAGTCAATAATCGCTTACAATCTTATAAATTCTTTATACTCTCAAACAAAAATGTCTTCAAAAGAGGAGATAATTGATTTAATAAAAAGTGCAATAACTAATATTGCAAAAGAAGAGAATGATATCCACTATTTTATCTTTGATACCCAAGGAAACTTACTTTTAAATACAGAAAATCCAACTGAAGAGGGTGTAAACTTTTTAGATTTTGAAGATATAAATGGTGTAAAATTTATTAATGAAATGATTGATAATAAAAAACAAGAACAAAAATATGTTGAATATTTTTGGTATAAACCTAGTAAGAAAATCACCTTTTCTAGACAGTTTAAACCTTTGGGAATAATTATTGGTTCCTCAAGTTTCCTTGAAAGTAGAAATGAAGAGTTAAAAGATAAGCTTTTAAAAAAGATTATGCTACAAAAATTTAATCAAGAAGAATTTTTATTTATCTATCATATAAATAGCTTAAATAATATCTTGGAGCAAAGTACTTTATTAATTGATAGAAATATATACAGTGAAGATGAAGATTTAGAAGCTATTGAAAAGTTGATGATTGATACAGGTTATAAAGGTGATGAATATATTAGTTATTCAAATAATCAAAAAATCATCTATGGTACCTATCTTACAAAACTTAGATTCTTTATTGGTATTGGAATTAACCTTTCTCATATTTATGATATTGTTCAAAAAGAAAAAGAGATATCTTTAAAAAATATGAATGAAAATATCTCAAAACTTATTGTTATCATTGTAATTATGGCATTTATATTTTTTATTATTTCAGTTGCCTTTACAAAAAGAATTGAAAAGCTTTTAAAAGTATATAAAGAAAATGTAATACTAAATGAAGAAAAATATCAGTTGCTTTTTAATTATAGTAATGATGCTTTTTTAATCTCAGAAATAAAAAATCATAATTCATCAATTATAAGTTGTAATCAAACAGCTTTAGAGTTAACTGCATATGAAGATAATGAGCTTATAGAACATGACTTTTTCTCTTTATTTGAAGGCTTAGGGTTAGAGGAACTTAAAAAAAATAAGTCTTTGTTTAAAACTGTAAAACTAAAAACAAAAGATGAAAAAATCAAAAATGTTGAGGTTAATGTAATCATCTATGATTATGAAAACAAAGAACTTTTATTTGCTTCATTAAGAGATGTTACAGAAAGAACAAAGCTTATTGAGGAAAAAGCAAAACAAGATAATATGCTTATTCAAAAATCAAAAATGGCAGCTATGGGGGAGATGATTGGTAATATTGCTCACCAATGGAGACAACCTTTATCTCAGGTTTCGGGATTATTCTTTGATATAGAATCAGCTTATGACTATAAAGAATTAGATAAAAAATATCTTAGCCAAAGAGTTGAAGAGGCAAATGATTTATTAGAATATATGTCTAAAACAATTGATGATTTTAGAAACTTTTTTAATCCTAATTCTAAAATTGAAGATTTTTTTGTAACTGTTGCATTGTCTAATGCAATAAATATAATTAGTTCAACTTTAAAATTTCATAATATTGAACTTGAAATAGATTGTAGTGAAACTTTTCATGTAAATGGTTATAAAAATGAATACTCTCAAGCTATTGTAAATATTATCTCAAATGCAAAAGATATTTTAGTTGAAAGAAAAATCCAAAAACCAAAAATAAAAATCTATAACAAAGAAGTAGATGGGAAAGAAACCTTATTTATTGAAGATAATGCTGGTGGTATTGAAGAAGATATTATTAGTAGAATTTTTGAACCATATTTTACAACTAAACGTGATTATGGGACAGGAATTGGACTTTATATGACAAAACTTATTATAGAAGAGAAAATGAAAGGCTCTATAAGTGTTGAAAACTCAGAAAAAGGGGCCTTGTTTGCTATCAGAATTTAATTTTAATTCATTTATAAAAATGATATACGCCTTATGTGTAGGGTTAATTGGCTCCTTGATATTTATCTATTTTCATCTTCCCTTACCTTGGCTTTTAGGGTCTATCCTTGCAACTTCTTTAGCTGTTAGATTTGAAAAACTTCCTATCCAAAATCCAAAACTTTTTGCATCCCCTGCTAGAATAGTTATTGGTCTTACTATTGGAAGCTCTTTTACACCTCAAGTTTTAGAATATATTGGTAGCTACTTTTTTTCACTACTATTTATAATTCCTTTTTCGGCAATTACAATCATTGCAGGTCTTATATATTATGAGAAGTTTTTAGGTTTTGATAAAAAAACTGCATATTTAAGTGCTATGCCAGGTGGGCTTATTGAGATGATTATAATAGCAGAAGAGATTAAAGCAGATATTGCAAAGATAACTTTAGTTCAATCTTCAAGACTATTTTTTATTGTGGTTTCACTCCCCTTTATTATTCAATATATATTAGGTATTGATATTAGAGGAAATCAAACTATTACAACATCAGTTGTAAATGTTAACTTATTGGAATTGATATTTTTATTTGTAGTGGGAATTTTTGCTGCAGTTTTTGCAAAAAAGATTAAGTTATCTGCAGCATTTTTAATTGGTCCTATGATAATTAGTATCATCTTACATTTAACAGCAGTTGTTACTACACCAATGCCAGATGAACTTTTAAAATTTGTACAAGTTGTTTTTGGAACTTTAATTGGATTTACTTTTAAAGGTATAAAGTTAAGTGAAGTTATGAAAACTCTTTTAGGAACATTTGGGCATTTTTTAATACTTATTTTTATCTCATTTATTTTTATAGTAATAGTATCTTCACTTTTTGATTTTGATTTATTATCTATTTTACTAGCATTTTCACCGGGAGGACAAGCTGATATAAACTTAATTGCTATCTTAGTAGGAGCAACAGTTCCATATATAACCTTACATCATATAGTAAGACTTTTTATTGTAGTAAATATTGCTTATTTCTTTGCAAAAAAAATATAAAACTGAAATTTTTTATAAATAAATCTATACTAAATATTAAAAGTGTTGTTTCATAATATTTTATATTTTTTACATTTTTTACTTGTAATATAAATGTAAATGTACTTATTTTAAGGATAAATTATGATTTATGAAAAGATGTTTTTCCCAATTGGTGGTGGTGATGAGTTAGAAGAAAGACTATATGGTGCTTTTTTAATTGCAAAATACTTTAATACAAGATTAGAGGTTTTACAATCTTATTATAAAACTTCAAAGGGTATAGCAGATGGATTATTACTGCCCCATGATATTCATGATTCTATTGAAGAGGTTTTACGAAATAGAATTGAAAGTGAAAAACATGAGTTTTTAGCTTTGGTTGAGAAAGTTAAAAAAGATGTTGGTATTGTTGAAGATGAAAATCTGAAAATTGATTTAAAAATAAAAGAGGGTGTTAGAAGTTCAATGATTGAACTATATTCAAAAATCTCTGATATTGTAATTACTGCTACTCCACCTTCAGGAATTCCAACAGCTACCTTTGAAACTATAACGCAAAGAACTGGAAAGCCTGTAATTATGTTCCCTAGAGTTATGAGAAAGTTTTCAACTGATTCTATTGTAATTGGATGGAATAACTCCCCTCAATCTTCAAGGGCTCTAACATCTTCAATACCACTTTTGAAAATGGCAAAAAGAGTTGAAATTGTTACTGCTGGACAGTTTATTGAATATGGCTCATTATTAGAAGATATGGTTGAGTATTTAAAACTACATGGTATTAATGCAACTGCTAAAATTATAAAAACCACAATGGTTCCAGGAGAAGCCCTTCTTAATCATGCAATTGAAGGAAATTTTGATATGATTGTTGCAGGAACCCATGGACATAAAGGTCTTAGAGAACTTATGCTTGGTGGTACAACTAGATATTTTCTAGAAAATGCCCATATCCCTGTTTTTCTATCGTATTAAGAATTAAGGGGATTATCCCATTAAGTAATAGTTTGATATACTAGTATATTAGATTAATACTTAGTGGGAGAGTAGGATATGATAAATGCAACACAAAAAGCTTATAATGAAATATTAAGAAGAATACTTAGTTTAGAGTTGCCACCTGGTACATATATTTCAAGAAATGATTTAGCAGAACAATTAGAGATTAGTAAAACTCCTATTAGAGAAGCATTACAACTTTTAGAACAAGATAAATTAGTAAAAATTTTTCCTCAGTCTAAAACCTTGGTTACTAAAATAAATATTGATGAGATTAAAAGAAGTAATTTTTTTAGAGTTGCAGTTGAAATAGAAGTTTTAAGAGAGATGATTGAGAAATATGATGAAAAAACTCTTGCAAAGATTGAAAGAAATCTGAAAAAACAAGAAGAGATTTCAGAAGATGTAACAAGATTAAATGAGTTTGATGAACTTGATAAAGAGTTTCATTCAATAATGTTTAATTCAATTGGTCAAGACGAATTAAATGAACTGTTAAGATCTAAAATGGGTCATAAAAAAAGAGCGAATAGACTTGAGCTACCAATTAATGGAAAAATAAAAAAGCTTTATGAAGACCATAAATCTATTTATGATGCAATAAAAGAGAAAAACTTTAAAAAAGCAGAAAAGGCAATGAGAACTCATTTATCTAGAACAATTTCTAGAATAGATGACTTAAAAAAAGAAAAACCCTATTTTTTTGATTAATTGAAAGAATTTTATTTTTTTTACATTTTTTTAAACTAATATGTTCATATATGAAGTAGTTAATTCATTCAGCTTTCCCGCAGCTCCTCCCTTCCTAAGGAATAAGTCGTTAAGCTACTTCATATAATTTTGACTCTCAAGATGGAAATATGAACATAATCAATAATTTAATCAGAGGTAATAAACTTTATAAAAAATATCAAATTGATGAATTCAAAGAAGCTTTAGATGACTCTGTTAACAATGGTCAAATTCTGTTGATTTTTATAGTGTTGCTGCTGCTATTGAATATGCACTTGATATACTTAATGTATCACATATTATTATATGTGGACATTCTCATTGTGGGGCTTGTGAGAGTTTATATAAAGATATCCCAGAACAAAATACTTTTATAAAAAAATGGCTAGAAATAGCTAAACCTGTCAAAGATTTTACCTTAAGAGATAAGCTTATTTATCCAAATAGAGAAGAACTTTATCGTGCTACTGAAAAGAATTCTGTAATTTTTCAATTGAAAAATTTAATGACTTATCCCCAAGTAAAAGAAAGAGTTGAAAATGAAACTTTAAAAATTCATGGTTGGTACTATAATTTATTAGATGGCTCTTTACTGGTTTTTCAAAAAGAAACTAATAGTTTTGAAAGTGTAGACTAAAGAGGTTTAGCCTCTTTAATCTAAATATATCTATTAAGAGCTTTTGTTTGGTTTCCATTAAACTCAACAATTTTATCAAGTCTAATTACTGTTCCATCTTCCATTTCAATAAATTCTTGTAAATTAACATTTTTTATGTCTACAACTTTACTGTGTAACTCTTTTTGTTTTTTATCGTCTTTATAGACAATATCACACTCTTCATGCTTAACAGCAGCATCTTCAAAAACTTCATACAATTCGTTTGAAACATTTACGTATCTATTCATAGTTTATCCTTCCTATAATTCAAGCTTGTCTAAAATGTTAAAAAACATTTCATGCTCTTCTTCGCTAATTTTAGATCTTAACTCTTCTCTAAATGAGGTTACTGATGATATTGTTGATTCAAGAATCTCTTCACCTTTTTTTGTAAGTGATATTTTGTTAGATCTTTTATTATTAGCATCATTTACTCTTGTTATAAGTCCTTTTTTTTCAAGGGAACTTAATGAGCGACTTATTGTTGCTTTATCTTTACCAAGGAGTTTTGCAATTTTTGTCTGGTTAACATCAGGCTCAAATTTTATAATCTCTAAAGTTGCTCTTTGTTCAATTGCAATTTCATAAGGTAGTAATGCTTTGTTTAAGGTATAAACAACACTATTTGAACTTCTTATCAATCTATAAGCAATTGAATCTTTTAATGCATACTTCATAATTCTCCTTTAGTTGTGTATGCAATTATTGCATATGCAACCTTTTTTAAAGCTTATATTTTAAACTGTTTTTAGAACTTTTTATTATAATAAGAAAATTTTTTAGGATTTAGTATGTTATTAATTATATATTTTTCAATTGCTGTTGGTGTATCATTTTTATGTTCTATACTTGAAGCAGTTCTATTATCAATAAGTGCTTCTCATATTGAATTAGTTAAACAAAAAAATAAAAAACTTGGATTACTAATGGAAAAACAAAAAGTTGATATTGATTTTTCCATTGCAGCAATCTTAACTTTAAATACCTTTGCTCATACCTTAGGTGCAGCAGGAGTTGGAGCAGAAGCCGCAAAAATATTTGGTGAAGAGTATATGTTTTATATATCAGCAGTTTTAACTATTTTGATTTTAGTATTTTCTGAAATTATTCCTAAAACGCTAGGTGCATATTATTGGAAGAGTTTAGCTGGTTTTAGTACAAGGGTTATAAAACTTTTAATCTACATTACTTACCCAATTATTATAATTATGAAAAAAATTACAGCACTACTTGCTGATTCGAAGAATAATGTTATTACAAAAGAAGAACTTATAGCAACTGCAAAAATAGCTGATGAAAATGGAATTATTAGAAGGGAAGATAGTGGAATAATTGAAAATGTTCTACAACTTCATGATATAAGAGTAAAAGATATTTTAACCCCAAGAAGTGTAGTTTATTCTATACAAGAAAATGATTATTTAGTAAGTTTTGAATCTAATAAAAATGATGCTATTAATTTAAAAAAATTAAAAGAGTATTCTAGAATTCCAATTTTTAGGAATAATATAGATGATATGGTAGGTTTGGTTATTTCAAAAGAGTATTTCTATGAAAAGATTACAAATGAATTAGAAGATAAATTAAGCCTAATAAAACCAATTTTGGATGTTAATGAAAATGTGCCAGTATCAAAATTAATTGATATGTTTATAGAGAGTAAAGAACACATGTATTTAGTTGTTGACAATTATGGACAAACAGAAGGGATTGTTACCCTAGAAGATGCAGTTGAAACTTTATTAGGTCGAGAGATTGTAGATGAATTAGATTCCCATGTTGACATGAGAAAAGTAGCTAGAAGAAAGATGTTAAGATTGAGAGCAAAAAAAAATATTATGTAGTATTTTAGTTAGCCTTTAATCTTATTTACTATAATTACGAAAGAATTTTTTTGAGGGAAAGATATGGATAATAAAATAGAAGAACCAAAAACAACATTTGAAAAAAAACTTGCACAAGAAAAATACAATGTAAATGTAGCTTTTTATGTTCATCTTAAAGAGTACAACAATACAGTAAGAGAAGAATTAGATAAAAGATTAGAAGAGGTTTTTTTCTATTCAAGGGGAGTTGAATGGAAATTTGACAGTTTTGGTATTGAAAAAGCAGGTTCTAGAAACAAAAATATTGTTGGATATTTTATTTTCAGAACAGCAAATATAAGTGAACTAAAAAAACTTTTCTTAGAATATTTCAAAGATTATGAAAATGCATTAAAAATAACTTGTTCAATTGCTGAATATCAAAAAATAAATGAAAGTTTTTTTGAATTAGACGTTTAAATAGATAGAGTCAAGTACTCTATCTTCCTTTCATCCCTTATCTTTATTGTTAATAAGCTGTTAAAATAAATATTTTATAATTTCAATATATTAATTAAAGGATTTAAGATGAGCTTAAAAAAGATAACTTCACTTACTATGATGCTTTCTATATTAATCATGGCATATACAGGGATAATGCTATTTATTGCACCTCCTGGGAGAATAGCAAATTGGGCAAATTGGGAAATCTTAGGTTTAAGTAAAGAACAATATGGACAAGTTCATACAACTTTTATGGTTCTTATTTTAGTAATGACCATTTTACATGTTTTTTATAACTGGAAACCAATAACTAGTTATATGAAAAATAAAGCAAAACAAATGATTGTTTTTACGAAGGATATGTTAGTTGCAGTTGTATTGACTTTAGTTTTTTTAGTTGGAACATTAACTTTCATTACCCCTTTTTCATCATTTTTAGAATTTGGTGATGGCATTAAAAACTCTTGGGAAAAAGAGTATGGTACAGCTCCATATTCACATGCTGAATTGTCATCTTTAGAAAGTTTTTGTAAAAAATTAGGTTTTGATATTAAAGAGAGTGAAAAAATATTAAAAAACAATAATATTATATTTGAACCAAGTCAAAGTTTATCACAAATTGCAGATGATAATTCAGTTAGTCCACAATTTATTTATAATCTTTTAAAAGTAAATTTTGAAAAAAATGGTCAAGAGATTATTGAATTAACAGGGCTTGGGAGAAAAACTGTGAAAGAGGTTGCAAGTACTTTAAAACTTTCTACTGATGAGTTTATCTCAAAATTAAAAGCTTTAGGGGTTGATGCTAGTAGTGAAGATAAATTTAAACAAGTTGCTGAAAAATACGATATGAGTCCAATGGATATTATGATAAAACTAGGGTACAAAAAACCTGAATAGAAGTAAGCTTAAAAGCTTACTTCTCAAAAAGCTTTAAAATATCTTTTGGTGTATCAACAATATATTTTGCTCCATTTTCTATTAATTCTCTAGGTCCTCTAAAACCCCATTTTACTCCAACAGGAATCATTTTTGAATTAATAGCAGTTTTTATATCAACATCACTATCTCCAACAAAAAAAATGTTTTCTGGTTTTATATTAAAAGAGTTGGCAATTTCAAGAGCAACCATTGGATTAGGTTTTTTAGGAACATTTTCTTTTTGTCCATGAATCTCTAAGAAATTATAATCACTAAAAAACTCTTCAACATACTTGCATGTAAAATAGTGGGGTTTATTAGAAAGTATTCCAATTTTAATATTTTGTTTTGTTAATTGCTCTAAAACTTCATAAATACCATCATAAGGTTGTGTATTTAAATGATGTTCTTGATCATATACCTCTTTAAATCTATTTAATACTTTTTGTTTTAAATCTTCATTACTATTTTTTGGAACACAGTTGTTAACTAAAACAGATGCTCCTCCTCCAACAAAATTTTTATATTCAGAGATATCATGTAAAGGCAGATTAAACTCTTCTAATACTAAATTAGCACTTATTGCAATATCTTTTAATGAATCTATAAGTGTTCCATCTAAATCAAATATAATAGCTTTGTTTTTCATATAAATCCTAATGTTCTTTTATTATATGTCTTGAAAAAATAATTGATAAAATAATAGCAAAGAAAGTTAACATGGAACTTATTAAAAAGACTAAATCATAACTTTTATTCAAATCATAAAGATAACCAGCACCTACAGGAGCAATTGTTTGGCATAGGGCAAAAAGCAAAGTTACTAAAGCTAAAACTTGTGCATTTTTTTTCACATCAAAGTGGATAGAAGTAAGTAGTGTTATAAGTGAAGGCACACTCCAAACAGATATTCCAAAGGTGATAGTAGATATCCAAACAGCAATAAAATTTAAGTCGAGGGTTAATATAAAGTTAGAAATTGTTTGTAAAATAAAAACCAAAATCAAAGCTTTATAGGCGCTTGTTTTATCTGCAAGAATACCAAATATATAACCTGAAAAAATACTCAAAAATCCAACTAAAGCCCAAAAGTCTCCCGAGATAGAAGTACTAAAATTGTATTTGCTAATAACTGCACTTACAAAATATGTAACATAAACAGCATAAGTTAGTCCAAATATCATATATAATATCCCAACCTTCCAAAAGGAGCTTATAAAAAAGTATTCAAAGGCTTTTGATTTTAATTCACTCAAATGATGTGAGGTGTCTTTTTTTATCCCAATTTGTGAAACAAAAGCAAAAACAACCATAATACAACTAAATAAAATCCATGAAGTTTCCCAAGCATCTATTTTAACAATACTTTCAACATATGGAACAATTTGTCCAGAAATTACAATTGCAACTCCACTTGCACTAACTACTATTCCTATAGCTTTTCCCCTTATATCTTTTGGTATCTCATTTGATAAGTAAGACATAATTGAGATATTTGAAATACTTGCTAAAAATCCTGCAAGGCAATAGAAAAAAGAGATAAGTAGGTAGTTTGAAAAAACTGTCATAAGTACCATAAATAAAGCTTGCAAAATCATTGTAGCAAAGATAAGTTTATATGTTGGGTATTTTGTATATAAAGAGTTTACAAATAAAATACCAATGAAGTATCCTATAAAATTAGCTGTACCTATAAAACCAACTTGGGTTGTTGAGAGTTCTAAAGATGCTTGTAGATTTGGTAAAATCATGCCAAAAGCAAATCTTCCAAATCCTAAACAAGAAAATAGAATTAAAAAAGCTGATAAAATTTGTTTTATATAAGGTTTCAATTTTTTAGTTCTATCACTTCATTTGATAATTCATTTTCATCATTTTCTTGAATAGGAAAATTTTTGATTAGAATCTCATTACATTGTTTTATCGCTTTTATATAACCATTTGAAATATTGTTATTTTTTACATCTTTGATAAATTCATCAACAATATTTTGCCAATAAGAGTCATCAATCTTTCCTTTTATGACACTATCTGTAATAATTTCCACATATTTTTCATCTAAACTAACAAAAAACATAATAGCCTGCTTTGTTTTTATTTTTTGTAAACCTAGATTAGCAAATTGTTTATTTGCATAAATAGATGTTTTTTCATATTTGTATGATTTTGGAAGTAAAGATAAAAGTGCTTTATTTGATTTATCAAAAATAAAATAAAAGAAGATAAAACTTAGTGTTTGTATTTCAAATAGTTTTATACTATTGTTTTCAAAAACTAACGTTATAAGTGAAATAATAGTTGTGATAAATAGGCTTAAAGCTATAGTTTCAAATTTATATGAAGATGATTTTTTAGTCATAACTGCAACAAGTTCAGCTGAACTTTGTTTCTCAAGGTTTTCAATCTCTTGTGAGATTTTTTGTTTTTCATTTTCGTTTAAATACATTACCATCCTCCACTAGCGCCACCGCCACCAAAACTTCCGCCACCTCCACCGAAGCCACTAGAACTGCTAAATCCTCCACCTGAAGAGAAACCACCAAAACCTCCATTATATCCAGTACCATAAGAGGGATGAGTACTAGAATAAGAATCATAAGAAACTTTTTTTGTAGTTAAATAAACAATAATACCAATAACAAAGTATGCAATGGCTGCAAATAATAAACTTTGGGTAAAGCCAATAGCAAAAGTACCTGCAAATCCCCCTAACATACTAGAATGAAATAGTTTACTAATCTTCATATTCTTAAATTTTCTAGTAGCTCCACCTAATATAGCAGATATAAATATTATTGCAAAAAATAGGAAAAACCAATTTTCAGAAGTTTCATTTAATACTCCATAATCACTTGGTTTATATTCACCCTTAATAGCTTTTATAATAGCATTTGTTGCCTCACTAATACCACCATAAAAATCACCTTGTCTAAACTTTGGTTTTAAAACATATTCTATAATTTCATGGGCTGTCTTATCTGTAAGTACTCCTTCAAGACCATATCCAACTTCTATTCTCAGCTTTTTTTCAGCCATTGAGATGATAAGTAAAACTCCATTGTTTTTATCTTTTTGACCAATTTGCCAATATCTTCCTAACTGATAACCATAATCTGCTATATCATAACCATCTAGGGAGTTTAGTGTTACTATTACTATTTGATTAGAAGTATTTTTTTCCTCATTTTCTAATATAGAAGATAGTTTTGTCTCCTCTTGTTTTGATAATATTTGAGCATTATCAACAACTCTTCCTGTAAGGGAAGGAAAAGTTGGAGCTGCAAATAGTATATTTTGTAAAAGAAGAAAAGATACTATTGTTAGAACTATTTTTTTCATATTAGAAATTTACTTTTGGAGCTTCTTGTTCTTGAGGTGATGCTGTAAAAGTTTCCTTTACTTGTGCCTCTGGATATATTATTGCTGCAACTATTTTACCAGGGAAAGTTCTAAGTTCAAGATTATAAAGTCTTACTGTTTCTATATAATCCCTTCTTGCAACAGAGATTCTATTTTCTGTCCCTTCTAGTTGAGATTGAAGTGCTAGAAAGTTTTTGTTTGCTTTCAATTCTGGATATCTTTCAACTACTAACATTAGTTTTGATAGGGCAGAACTTAGAGCTCCTTGTGCTTGTTGGAATTGTTGAAAAAGTTGAGGGTTAGATAACATCTCAGGAGTTAAGTTGATTTTTCCAACATTTGCTCTTGCTTGGGTAACTTCTGTTAAAGTTGATTTTTCATGTGATGCATAAGCTTTTACTGTTGATACAAGGTTAGGAATTAAATCTGCTCTTCTTTTGTATTGGTTTTGAACTTGAGACCAAGATGCTTTAACATTTTCATCCAATTTTGGTACATTATTTATATTTGTTGCAATTAAGGCAATAATTGCGATAACAATTACACCTAGCCCTATTAAAAAAGCTTTCATTTTTTTAACCTTTATTTAATTTTATGGTATAGTATTGAAAGTTTGATTAACAAATAATGAAAAGAATTTTTAATAAGAGATATAATGGAAAATTGGAAAGATGTAATTAATATTGAAAAAGAAAAAGATTATTTTAAAAATCTAAAAGAGCAAATTGATAAAAAATATGAAACCACAACCGTGTTTCCCCCTAAAAATAAAATATTTAATGCCTTTACAAAATCTTCTTTAGAAGATTTAAAAGTAGTAATTCTAGGACAAGATCCTTATCATGGAAAAGGTCAAGCACAAGGTCTAGCTTTTTCCACTCCTAAAGAGATAAAAAATCCACCCTCAATGGTTAATATTCTAAAAGAGATAAAAGATGATTTAAAAAAAGATTCTTCTTGTTTAGATGGAGATTTAAACCCTTGGGCAGAAGAGGGAGTGCTATTATTAAATACAATTTTAACGGTTGAGGAATCAAAACCAAAATCACATCATAAATTAGGATGGGAAATTTTCACTGATAATATAATAAAATACATCTCACAAAATTGTAAGGATGTTGTATTTATCCTTTGGGGTGGACCAGCAATTGCAAAGTCTAAAATAATCGATGAAACAAAACATCATATTTTGACTGCTCCCCATCCAAGTCCTTTATCTTCGTATAGAGGTTTTTTTGGATGTAAACATTTTAGTAAAACAAATGAAATTTTAAAAAGTTTAGGAAAAAAGCCAATTAATTGGTAAAAGGGAAAAAAATGAAAAATATTTTCTTGAAGTTTATAGTTGTTTTAACACTTGTTGGTTCTTTGTTTATTCTAAATGCAAAACAAGGTGAGAAATTTATTCTTATCCTTAAAGAATCAAATATAAATGGGAAAGTTTTATATAAATTAAAAGATAAGCTATCATTAAATGAATTAGAAATAAATAATAGTTTAAAACGTAACTATATGTTACAAAGAATACTAGAAAAGATTTTTGACCATGAAGATGAGTATACTGATGAAGAATTGTTTTTCGTTGATACACTAATTGATAAGGATGGTAATGAGTGGACACTTAGTGTTAATGTTTTAGATAATAATTCTTCTGTTTCACAATTTATTTCAAAAAAAGATGATTTAATTATAAATGGATGGATAAATAGAAATAATAAAGATATTTTTGGTCTTAAAATCTTTAACTTTTAAAATAAATAACTAAAAATCAATATATTTATGTAACATTAAAACATATTTTCCTAAAATAAAATTTAATTTAATAACAAGGTGAAGGAATGATTAAAAAAGTAAGTTTAAAGAAAACGAGTTTAGTGAGTATCTCGCTTGCTACTTTATTATTTACAGGTTGTGCGGCACCATCTTTTACAAAAGTTGGAACAACTGCAACTGGAGAAAAAGTAGCTATAACTAAACAAGATGTTCATGCAAAAACAAAAATGAGTGAAACTATATTTTTAGAGCCAGTTGATCCAAAAGATCAAATTATCTATTTCAAATTTAGAAACACTTCAGATGAAGAGCTTGAAATTATGCAAAAATTAAAAGCAAAATTTGAAAGTATGGGGTTCATTGTAACAAGGAATCCTAAAAAAGCTAATTTTATGGTGCAAGCAAACTTACTTAAAGTTGGTCAAATGGATGAAAATGAACAAAAAAATTATTTGGCATCAGGTTTTGGAGTGGGAGCAGCAGCAGCTGGTGTAACAATGTTAACTGGTGGTGGATATGGTAGAGCTGGAACTGCTGGATTAATTGGTGCAGTTGTAGGTTTAGGTATAGAAGCAGCTAGAGTTAAAGATGTCCATTACGCAATGGTTACTGATGTAGAGATTAGACAAAGACCAATGAAAGGTGAAACTGTAACTCAAAATGATAGTATGTCAGGACAAATGGGTAGAGGTTCTGTAAGTAAACAAAGTTCTACTATGGAAAATGTTCAATGGAAAAAATATAGAACAAGAATTGTAAGTTCTGCTTATGCTCCTGGTTTAGAGTTTGAGCAAGCTAGACCATTTTTAGAAGATGGACTTGTTAAATCTTTAGCAGGTACAATGTAATTATGTAGGTATTCATCTTTGATGAATGCCTATATTCAAGGTTGATTATGGAAGAGAAATGGTATTTAGAAAACACTGGGAATATTAACCAGATGTTAAGAGTAAGAGATGATATTGATTTACCTCAAACAATGGAAGAGTTTCCACACTTAGTTTTATTAAAACACAATTTTCATGTTGCTGATGATATTATGTTCCCTGATCCTGCTTGTTTGGCTTTTTTTACTGCTTTTGAGAATAATCATTTAGAAAGTTTAGAAGAAGAAAACAAAATTGCTTTATTAGCTGTTGATATTTGTGAAGGATTAATGCAACACTATATTTATTGTAAAGATCCAGAAGAAGCTATTTATGCATGTATAGATTTTTTGAAATCAAATGATTTATATAAATGTGATTTTGAAGTTTATAATAATGATTGCGGAAAAAGATTAGAAGAGTTTTTCTAATCAGTTTCTCTTTTTTGCCAAATATAGGTTTTATAATACCAATATCTATGACCTTTTGATGGAAATTTTTTAATATCTCCAAATATAAAATCAACAATTTTTCTACTATTTTCATCAAGGGATGCACCCTTTGAAACAGATTGTGCAAAACCATTTTTAAGCATAGTAAATATTTTTTCTTCTTCTTCTATAAAATCTAAGTATTTCATTTTTTGAAGTTCTCTAGTTCTTTCTGATGAAAGGCTACTAATATATTCTTCAAACATTAAATATGCATCTGCTTTTTGTTTGTTTTTACTATTGAAAAAAGCATGGCTTGCTCTTTTTACATTTTCTTTAATATCTAAACCCATATCAATACATTGTTTTTTATCAAAATCATCTTCTGTATTTGTTTTTATAACCAATGGTTCAGACTCTTTCCCTTTAGGTTCTTCTTTTTGTATAACAATGGTTTCATCTATTTTTTCTGAATCTACTTGTTTGGGTTCTTTATTATCTTTTTTACCTAAAAAATTGCTAAACATTTTTTCTCCTATATTGGATCAATCAATATTATTACTTAATTCTTTTAAGAAATTATAAAAATTCCTATTATGTAATTTACTAATATGTAAATATATATAAGCAACAACAACTAAATTTAAATGTATCATAGCCTCTTGAAAAGAAAGATAGATAAATAAAATACCTGTAATTAAAATAAATACTGGATATACAATTTTTATTCTTTCTTGATCGTTTTCAAAAGCAAGCTTATAGTCTTTTAAATTCTTTTTTATAAACTCTTTATCTTCTGAAGTTAATTTTTTTTCATTTTTCAATACATCTAAACCCTTTAATACATCAAGCTTCTTTTTATATTGAAGATACTTATATAATAGCGCAGCTAGTAAAGCCACTGAGATTAAATTACTTATTAATTCCAACGGAATTTGAAAATCCATACTCTTCCCTCAAATTGATTTTGATTATTCTATTATAAATGAGATTAGATATATATAATATTTTGCAAAAAATAAAAGTAATTATAATGATTATAAATAAACTTTAAAGTTATTATAGATAATATAAAATATTATATTAAAGGAGTTGAAATGAAAAAGATATTAGTCACATTGCTAATGGGTGTATCATTTATGTTTGCAGCATTAAATTTAAATACTGCAACAAAAGATGAACTTATGACAATAAAAGGTATAGGTGAAAAAAAAGCAGAACAAATAATTACTTTTAGAAAAAGTAAAAAAATAGAAAATGTAGATGAGTTGTCAAAATTAAAAGGTTTTGGACCAAAGTTAATCTTAAATATAAAAAATGAGATAAAGGTTAAATAATATCGTATTTGGGAGTGATTATAATTTATATTATAGCCACTTCCAAATTTTTAAATTTTTTGATAAAATATTTTTAACCTTAAAATTAGGATTTAATATGAAGATATCAGGTAACTCATTCTGTCCATGTGGAAGTTTAAAAAAATTTAAAAAATGTTGTAAAGTATTTCATGAAGGTGATTATGCAAAAAATGCATTAGAGCTCATGAAATCAAGGTATAGCGCATATGCAGCAAATAATGCAAGTTATTTAATGGAAACAACCCACCGGGAAAACCCAGATTACTCTTCTGATATTAAAACTTGGGAACAAGCACTACATGATTACTTTGATCATACTACTTTTCAAGGTTTAGAAATCTATGATTTTATTGATGGTGAAACTGAAGCTTACGTTACTTTTAAAGCTATAATTTCACAAGGAGCTATTGATGCCTCTTTTGTTGAAAAGAGTAAATTTGTAAAAGTTAATGACAAGTGGCTTTATCATAGTGGAAAGTTTATAGGTTAAAATAAAACTTCTTAAATAAAGATTTTGATAAACTCCTATTTATATTATTCAAAAGAGTTATTATGAAAATTTTATTAGCACCTGCAGAAACAAAAAATAGTGGAGGGGAATCCCCTTCTTTCTCAAAAGAAAACTTTTCTTTTCCCCAACTTTTCTCAAGAAGAGAAGAGATTTTAAATATTTATGAAGATTTATTAAAAAATTCTACAATTGAAGAGTTATCAAAATGGTTTGGATTAAAAAATCTAAAAGATGTGGAAAAATATAAAGAAAGTATAGCCAATAAACCTACAATGAAGGCAATAAATAGATACAATGGAGTTGCCTTTGATGCTTTAGATTATAACAACTTACAAAGTGAAGAACAAAAATATATTGATGAAAATGTTGTTTTGTTTTCAAATCTTTTTGGTCCAATTTTAGCAAAAGATTTAATTTCTGACTATAAATATAAACAAGGAGCAAAGCTTCCAAATATTAGTGTAGAAAAATTTTATATGGATAATTTTACGGAAGCTTTAGATGATTTTGTTGGAAATGAAGTTATTGATTTAAGAGCAGGTTTTTATGAAAAGTTTTACAAGGTTAAAAAGGCTGAAGTATTAACATTTAAGTTTATTAAAGATGGAAAAGTTGTTTCCCATTGGGCTAAGTTTTATAGAGGAAAAGTTTTACAAGAGATGGCAAAAAATAAAATCACTAATCATAGTGAATTTATGGCAATGGAAATTCCTGGTTTAAAACTAAATGAGATTCAAGAAAAGAAAAATATAAAAACACTAATTATGGATATTGTTTAGATATCCTTGTTGGGTAAACGTTTATTAAATAAAAAGATTAAAGCAAAAGCAGAAAATATAGAACTATATAAGAATAGATATTCTCCATATAACCACCCAGCAATCAAAGCACCTAAAAAGCCCCCTAGACCATAAGCTACTCCATACATAAATTGTTGGGCTAGCTTTTTGTTTGAATATAAAGAGTATAAATATATAATAACTGCACTATGATAAAGACCAAAAGAAAAAGCATGAATACTTTGTGTAAAAAAGGTTAAGGCTAAATTATCAGGATAAGCAAATAATAAAAACCATCTAATTATAGTAATAGCAATAGAAAATTTAATTATGTTTAATAGATTTCTTTTTAATAGTGGTGCTTGAAAATAAAGTAAAATAATTTCACATAAAACACCAAATGACCAAAGGTAAGATGTCATCTGCAAACTTATCCCATGCTCCGTTTCATATATTGTAAAGAAGTTATAAAACCCTCCAAAACTTAGTTGCATAAAAAATAAGCTAACCCAAAATGGCCAATACTTAAAAAATGAAAATGGTTCATCTGTTATACTTTCATCGTGATTTACATCATCATATTTTAAAAGTAAAAGGGCGAATATAACTGTTAAGATATTAACTGCTAAATAGTAATGAATTGCTACATATGGATTAGCTAAAAATTGTCCTAAAAGTAATGAGATTACAGTAAACCCAATTGAACCAAAAAGTCTTGATTTTCCATATCTATCTTTACCTAATATTTTTACAGCATTTACTTCTAAATAAGGTAATATCAAAGATAAAGAAGCACCAAGTATTGCATTGTTTACCATAAATAAATAAAAACTTTCTATTGTTAAATAAAAAGAAATAGAACAAAAAATAGATAAAAATAGTGCTGTTTTAAAAACGAACTGATTTAATTTTATATGTTTTAAAAATAAAAAAGGTGTTGCAAATCTCATTAAAGGAGCTAGGGCAAATACAATTCCAATTTGTAGTGCACTATAATCTAAATCGTGTAATACTTTTGGTAAGAAAATTACATAAACACCAACAGCAGCAAAATAAAAAAAATAAAATGCTGATAATTTAAAAAATAGCATTATTTTTTTTCTGAGATAACTGTGGTTTTAGTTAGTATATCTTGTATTGTTTTTTTGTCTTTTCTAAAAAAAGGCAAAATTGCAAGTATAATTGTTGTTGCTGAGAATATAAATATCAAATATCTTAAAATTGCTTTTGGTATAGAGATTTTATTTTTTGTTTCATTATCAACAAGTGTTATAGAATAAGCTTTATATCCTGGAGTTTGTCCTTTAATTATCCAAAAGAGTACTACAATTAGGCCATAGGTAAGTGCTGTTAACCATCTAGCTTCTTCGCTTCCTTGAAAATCCTCTTTACCTTCCATAATTAAATAAGTAGTTACATACATTATTGGCATCATTATCATAAACATGTCAACAATAAATGCTTTAATTCTATTTCCTATTGGAGCTGATGTTAAACAATCAGTATCCTCTACTTTTGTAGATTCCTCTTTTGCATTTCCTTGTTTAACATCTCTCCATCTACTCATAGTAAAACTTAATTTCCTCTACTACCAGGTTTATAAGCAACACTTCCCTCTTTACACATAGGGCATTCTTCTGGAGAATACATTTCAAAAGTAAAGTCTTCTAATGCAAAAAGTGGTTTATCTAATGGAAGTTTACAATTATCTTTTGCTTCTATATCACTTCCAACTCTAGAACAAAAACCTCTATTTGCTAATGCAGCATAAGCCACAATATTTCCACCAGCACTTTCAACTTGTTTTGCTGCTTCTAATGCAGACCCACCAGTTGTAATGATGTCTTCACAAATAATATAATTTTCACCTTCTTTAACTTCAAAACCTCTTCTAATTGTCATTTCACCATCTACTCTTTCTGCAAAAATAAATCTTACATCAAGTGCAGTTGCAAGTGCAAAACCTGCAATTAGTCCACCAAGTGCAGGAGAACAAACAGCATCAACTTTTATTCCAGATTCTTTAATCTGCTCTGCTAATGCTTCAGCTAAAAGTTTAGCTGTTTTAGGATTTTCTAAAACCTTTGCTGATTGTAAATAAAATGATGAGTGGTTCCCTGAACTAAGTTTAAAGTGACCTTCTAATAATGCTTGAGCATCTTTATAAATTTGTTCTACATTCATAATTAAACCGTTAAAATTTCTTGTTCTTTGTCTTTTAAAATTGCATCAGCTTTTGCAACATAAGAATCAGTGATTTTTTGAATTTCATCTAATGCTTTTTTATTCTCATCATCAGTAATCTCTTTTTCTTTATGAAGATTTTTTACTTGATCGTTTGAGTGTTTTCTTATATTTCTGATTGCCACTTTTGCATTATCAGTCATACCTTTAGCTTGTTTAGCACTCTCTTTTCTTTGCTCAACTGTCATTGGTGGGAAGAATAATTTAATTACATCTCCATCATTATTTGGGTTAACACCAATATTAGCAGCATTAATTGCATGCTCAACATCTTGTAAAAGATTTTTTTCCCAAGGATTTACAACAATAGTAGTTGCATCAGTTGCAGTAACTGAACCTACTTGGTTTAATGGAGTTGGAGTTCCATAATAATCAATTTTAACACTATCTAATACAGTAACATTTACTTTTCCTGTTCTTAGTGTTTTATAATCTCTTTTTAATGCTTCTAGAGATTTTTCCATATGCTCTTTTGTTTCTGAATATATTTCATTTAACATTTATACTCTCCTTTGTATTTTGTATTGCTTTTAAAAATCGAACAAGATTATACCATTATAAACATATGATAAGTTTTATATAAAGAATTTTAGGAGTTTTTATGAGGATATGCCTTGATGGCATATCTCATTTTTTATATAGTTTATTAGTTGTTTTGTGGTTGTGTTGGTACTACAGGTGCAGCAGGTGCAGTTTGTTCCACTGGAGTAGTAGGAATTAAAGTATCAGTTTTAACACTATCAACGGCACTTTCAAGTTTTTCTTGATTGTATAAGTAACCTAAAGTTACTGTATTAATTACAAATAAAAGCCCTAAAAACATTGTTGCTTTACTTAAAAAGTTTCCTGGACCTTTTGCTCCAAATAATGAATCATTACTTCCGCTATATGCCCCAAGTCCAATACTTGAACTTTTTTGTAGTAAGATTGAAATAGTAATTGCAACTGCTAAAATGAACTGAATTATCAATAGTGTTGATGTCATATTAAGTTTCCTTTAAAAAAATGGATTGTATTTTACTAAAATTTTATTAAAAAAAGGTTAAAATGCTCTTTATGTCAGTAAAAAACGAGTTTTCTAAATACGCAAAAGAGTATAATAATTTCAATATAATTCAACAAATCGCTGCAAAAGCTCTTGTTCGTGATATAAAATCAAAACCAAAAAAAATTTTAGAAATAGGTTGTGGTTCTGGACAAGTTTATAAATATATTAATTGGGAAATTGAAAGATATGATGCTATTGATTTTTCCCCTTCTATGTGTGAACTTCATCCAAGGGGTGAAAATATAGAAATAAATTGTTTTGATTTTGACTCTCGTGAATTTGAAGTTTTTTTAAAAAATAAGAGATTTGATATAATTTTATCCTCTTCGGCAATGCAGTGGTCAAAAGATTTAAAGAAGCTTGTAAAACAACTAAGCCTTTCAACTGATGAAATAAATGCTGTCTTATTTACGTCTAATACTTTTAAAACAATTCAAGATATTACAAAAACATCTTCACCAATTTTATCTGTTGAGAAGATAAAAGAAGCATTCTTAAACTGTTTTATTTGTGAGTTTGAGATTCACAATTATAATATAGAGTTTGATAATAAAAAAGATTTATTTGATTATATTAAAAAATCAGGTGTTAGCGGAGGCTCTTCAAATTTAGATTTTAAAAAAGCAAAAAAACTTTATAAAGAATACACTCTAAACTATTTAGAGTTTGAAGTAATATTTGTTAAAACGGTTTCTAAAATATAAAGTTCATATCTAATATATTTAAAATTCTCACTATCTTCTATTGATATTAATTTACAAAACTCTTCAAGTACCCTGGCACTCTCTTGGGCTCTTTTAAAATTTGCTATTAATATAGAGTTTAAATTATCACGATTTTGTTCACTTTTTATTGAAGCTCTTAATACATCGTTTTGTACATCTCTTGTTTCTAAAAGTTCAGTATAATTTGAAGTTCGTGCTTTGTGTCTTAAATTTTTTAGTTTAAGGGCAGTATTTTTGTCATTATAGATATATCTAAAGATATCTTCCACAACACGAATACCTTCACGAAGGCGATTTAAATTAGCATCAATAAGTCTTAGATTGTTTTTTTCTTCCATGGAAGTATTGTAGAATAATATAGCTTCGAAAATCGAAGCTATATTAGTTTTTGTTAGTCATCGCTATTTAAGATTCCAAAAATTTGTAATAAAGATACAAATAGATTAAAGAAATCTAAATATAAAGCAATAGCTGCTTCAATTGGTGTTTCGAATCCACCTTTAATAATTTGTTGCGTATCATAAAGAATAAATGCAGAGAATAATAATGCACCAACTCCCGCAATACCTAACTGTAAAAGTGGAGATTGAAAGAAAATGTTTGAAATTGAACCAACAATTAAAATGATTAATGCAATAAATAGCATTTTCCCCATTGAAGAGAAATCTTTTTTAGTTGTCATTGCAAACATTGAAATACCACCAAATGCAACTGAAGTCATCAAAAATGCTTGAGCAACAATTGATGCACCTGAAGGCATCATTAAAATATTACTTAAAAGTGGAGTAATAGTTAAACCACTCATAAATGTAAATCCAAATAATACCGCTAAATTTATACCTGGTTTATTTTTTACTGCAAATAATGCAAATAAAAGAATAAATTCAAGTATTACTAATCCCCAATACCAGCTTGCAATTGTAGATACCATATCTAATCCAATATATGCACCTGCAGTAGCTGCAAGTAAAGAACCAGCAAATAATTGATAAGTTGCTTTTAAAAAGCTCATTAACTGTGCTCTTGATGAATCTACATTAGAGCTGTATTGAGATGTTTCTTGTGTAAGATAATCTCTGTTATACATTGTATTCCTTTCTAAATTTTTTGACATTTTAATATGTTAGTCTTAATAAATCCTTTAATAAATGAAGTTATATTCATTTTATAAATATTGTTATATATATTAACAATGTTAAATATTAAAAAAAGCTAAAAAAGAGGAGGTGAGGAAAACTTTCCAAATTTAAGCTATATTTAATATAAAACTCTTGACAAGGGGTAAAAATTCTATTATAATTCCCGTCCAATTTGAGTGACACACTTAACGAAAAGAAGTTAAGAGTATCGATTCAAACGTTCTTTAACAATAAAAGGTTTGTTAAGATAATAATCTTTATAAACCGAATATGATAAAACTATTTACTACATGAAGATGTAGAGAAAT